>JAPVXR010000009.1 GCA_027214385.1 Cryomorphaceae bacterium 1068
CGGAACTTAAAAAAAACCGCAGGGTTGCAAACCCAGCGGAGCAGACAATAAACCACCCCCAAGTACCCGTTCCTCAGCGTTTGCCACCCCAATACAGGTTCCCCGATTTCCACCAACCGAGAAATCCATTAAATTTGGGGAAGAACGTGTAGACACGAAAATATATACCCCCATAAGCTGAATAACTCACACTAGTGTGTGTTATTGAATTGTTGGCATTAATTAAAAGCATGAACCTTAGAGCAACCTGTAAAACTTGCGGCGAAGATGTTAGAACAAGAACATGGATTGCCGACCGTGTGGAACTTGCACGGACGAAGGGTGAATATCTCGACTTGACCTGCAAGAAGTGTAGCTCGACTGACAAGTATCACGTTGATAGTTTATATGCTCAACCAAGTCGATTTACTCAAATCACGGCCTTCACTGTTTTTGTCATAGGCACTCCGCTAATACTCCTTTTGCTTTGGGAAACTCTTTGGAAGATTAAGTGGATTTATGCAATATTGGTACTGGCAGGTTTGCTTCTTGTTCCCGTGACCATTTATGGCTTGATTTTAAAAGACGATAGAATGAGAGTTAGTTCATTTAACAGGCATAAGCTGAAAGGGCTAGGCAACGGCTGATAAGTCGATTAGAAAAAAATGGAAGCACAAACGATAGCTGACAAAGCATTATAAACGAATCAGGGAGAATTACCTGATTTTGAAGAGAACAAAAATGAAATTCGATAACGACTATAATTTGCTGACTAAACCTAATTTAGGAAAGCGGTTTGTGGCGGGTCTAATTGACTATGGACTGATAGTGCTGTATTTCATTTTAATGATTTATCTGTTTGGCGAACCAAATGATGATGGCGGACATTCGGTAAATGGATGGCCTGCATTTTCAATTTTAGTAGTTTGGTTCCTACTTACCGTTGGACTCGAACAATTTACTGGTTCAACTTTGGGAAATAAGAGTCAACGATTGATAGTCAAACCTAAAATGGGCCTTCATAAAAACCTGACGTTCGGACAATCTTTTAAACGGCACTTGCTGGATATGATTGACCTCTGGCCATTTGGCCTAATAGGGATTTTGACTATTAAGAACACTGAACATAATCAACGCCTCGGTGACCTTTGGGCAAAGACGATAGTGCTTGATGTGACTGATCCAGAGCAAGGTAGAACACAAAAAGAAAAGAAAAACTAATGCCAACAAAACCTAAGAAAACATAGCCTCCGGCATACGTTTCTTAGCTTAGGCGTTGGCAGTAAATGAAGAAATGAAGAACCCTGTTTTCCATATTCTACTACTTCTTTCTCTGACCTCGACTTCTTGCATTTTCACTATCGGTTGGGACGACTTTAAAACAGAGCATATCGTTTCCGACTTCTATTTAGAGAGTATGAATGATGACGGTCATATTCTAGTTTTGAAAGAAGACGAAGGCGACAACGGAGGAACAGTAATAGTTCCAAGTAAAGTGGTGAAAATTGGAAACAACGATAGATTTATTGCAGCAGTCAGTTGCTGTAATTGGACTAAAGAGCATCAGGATACTACTTACTTTATTATTGACTTGGAAGAATACAATAAAGTGTCATGGTTTAAAAAGTTCTTCAACTCCTATTTAGACGAAATCGATGAATATAAATTTAAAAATGAGTCTGATTTCAATATGAAATTGGACAGCTTGACACGAGAAAATAGAATAGAATTAAATAGCGTAGAATAAAAAAACACTACTGCCAACAATCGCTATAAAAACATGCTCTACGGGACAATTTTCTTAGCTGAGACCGTTGTGCGGCATAAAAATGAGACACGTAGATAAAGTAACATTAATGACTGAAACACTAATGAGAAACCACATCAAACTTATCTTTCTGGCTTGGGCTGTTCTCTCGCTAAGCGCGTGTAGCGAACCTAGACAAATAGAAGAATTAGAACAACTTAAAAATGAGTTTGGTGGTACTTGGAGTCTATCTGAAAAAGAAGGATGTCTGTTATTGAAAGTAAAGGATTCTCAAAGATTTTTGAATGTTAAAGATAGCGTTGATCCATTTTTCGAAACCATTGAAAACATCGCGAAAGACTGGGAAGTAGATCGATGCATCTACTTACAACACTATGTTGTGTTGTACGAAAATGGCGGATACAAACAAGAAGAAGAAACAGTTTGGATAGTCCGTGAACCTTGAATGAAAAAAAATAAATACGGCTAGTAAGATTGTATAAGAATGCATAGCTTCCTATCGTCAGCTACGACATCCTATACTGAGCGTTGCGGTGCATTTGAAAAAACCGTTTTCAATACCTATTTCAAGAAGGAAACGGGGCTTACACCAAAGCAGTATTTGAATAGCTAAGTCATCTTCACCCTTACTTTTCGGTTCGGATATGTAATTCCGAACATACGCGTGGGAATACGAACCTTTACAGAGCCTTCTACCTCCACCTTTGCTCTCGTAATCTTAAAACCACGATTATTATGAAAAATTTATTAGCAATTCTATTATTGTCTTTCACGCTAAGTGCTTTTGCTCAAACTGATTCAACTTTGATTAAAGAAACTAAAGTTGATTACAAGTGGAGGGTAAGCATACCTTATCTTGTTCCTGAGGAGCTTATCCTTGGTTGGGACAATCGAACAAGTACTCAAATGGTAGAGCTTCATGTAAAACGCAACCTGGATAACAAGAACATCATTGGAGTGAAGTTCGCCACTTGGAGATTATTTCAACCCATGGGAATCACCTGGTGGGATGGCGTAGTCGACAAAATGGAGTCCGGGACTGAATATTACGATGGGTATTTAAGGGAAACAGGAATAGGTATCACTTACCAACGCATGCTTTGGAAAGGGTTGTTTGCATCCATAGAAGTGCTTCCGCAGATTCAAACCTACACGGATTTAGACGGTAATAAAATTAAAAATGGTTTCAAAATTTATAATTCGTATCACTTAGGCTACCATATTTCAATTGGCGAGAAGAAAAGGTTTTTTGTAGAACCTCAGGTTCATATTAACCAGTGGATGTTTGACAACAATTCTCCTGAAGGGTTTAAAGAGTTTGACGATAAATACGGAAATGTATTTCTGTTTGAGCCGAACCTTTATTTAGGGTTTAAATTTTAAACTCCTGCATATGAGTCAGGATTCAAGAAGAGAAACCGGAAAAAATAGAATCATGAAGGGGATAAGATGCTTAAATTACGGAGGTTCTGAAAACCTTGTGATGGATGAGTTTGAAAAACCATCACCCAAAGCCAATGAAGTGCTGATAGGAATAAAAGCTACCTCAGTTACGGCAAGTGATGTCCTTATACGGAGATTAAACGAGCCTCTTATGCCCAAATTTATCCTTCAGCTCATCTTTGGTTTCGGAAAACCAAGAAACCCGATTTTAGGAATGGTGACATCGGGAGTGGTTGTTGAGAAAGGTGCACAGGTTACTTCATTTAATATTGGAGATGAAGTTTTTGCGTACGGTTCTATTTCATCCCTGAATCATCGCTTTGGATCTTATGCGGAGTTCATCTGTTTACCACAAGATTGGAACATCGCACGAAAGCCTGAGAACGTAAGCTTTGAAGAAGCCGCTGCCATTCCTTATGGCGGATTATTGGCCTCTCATCTTATAAATCAGACCCGTATCCGAAAAGGAGATGAAGTGCTTATTTATGGAGCGTCAGGAAGTATTGGAACGGCAGCTGTTCAACTTGCCAAAAATGCCGGAGCTCAAGTCACCAGTGTATGCAGCAAAAGAAATTTTGAATTGGTTTATTCATTGGGCTCAGATAAGGCAATTGATTACACCGCTGCAAATGCAGAAGACGAATTGGGTACTTACAAGTATGTAATAGACGCAGTCGGAAACAGTAAAACATCTACGCTAAAGAAAAAGAGCAAAGGAGCACTTAGTGATGGTGGCCAATATCTGTCTATCGACAACGGGATTCCTAAAACTCCGAAAAGAGCATTTTTCAGACTCAGGGAATTGGTAGAAAGTGGCAGGCTTAAACCTGTAATCGATAAGATGTTTCCATTGGAAAAAATGGCGGAGGCTCACAATTATGTGGAGCGTGGTCATAAGCGAGGGAATGTCATCATAACCGTTTCTCATTGACCGATCTATCACTTCAATCAAACTATCATGAAATCACTATTTAAAACAGAGGAAGGTAAGAACGAAATCTTAAGTCTGTACGACCAAAAACTGGATAAACTCAATATTGACTCTGAGTACATTCAAGTTGAAACGAGCTTTGGAAAAACAAACATCATAGCCACGGGAGATGTATCAAACCCGTCCATGGTGATCATTCATGGTTCCAATGGTTGTGCGCCCATTGCATTAGAAACGTATCCGAACCTAAGCAAATCATTCAGAGTGTTTGCGGTTGATGTGATTGCGCAGCCCAATAAAAGCGCAGAAACCAGACCGAGTATGAACGATGACTCGTACGGCAAATGGATGAATGAAGTCATAGACCAACTCAACATTACGGATGTAACGCTTGCCGGATTTTCATTTGGTGGATTAATCATTCTAAAAACGTTGGAGCATGATGAAAGCAGGATAAAAGAAGTGTACTTGTCTGCACCTGCTTACATCGTTAATGGAAATCCGTTAGCAGCTTTGTTCAAAGTCTTTATCCCAATGAGAAGATTTATGAAATCGAAAAAAACGCGGCATGTAGAGAAATTCTTGTCCAACCTTTTCACCGAGCGAGATGAGTTTGCATTGGCGTTTCTTCAAAAAGTTATCGCGGAGTTTGAAATGGATTTTACACCCGTACCAACTATCGATTCCGTTAAGGCGAAAAAAATCACCACACCGATTACCATTTTTGCTGCCAAAGAAGACGTTTTATTTCCGGGGAGAAAGATGATCAAACGTGCGTCAAGCATATTCCCCTCGTTAAAGGAGAGTCACTTGATTGAAGACTCCAAGCACGTTCAAAATAAAGCACAGAATAAAATTATCGAAGAGGCCATTTTGAAAAAAAACGATGATTGATACAGCGCAAATATGCCATTTTTCAATTTGCCTTGTATCTAACGATGAATCAACAAAAGCCCCGTGCTGTGAAGGGACACCGTAAGTCATACTCCCATGAAATACGCGTAGACCATACAATAACAGTCATTACCCATTAAAAGATAAACCATATGAACAACCAAACCTTATCAAGAATCGCCGGAATAAGTTATCTGATTATATTTTTTGCAGCAATTTTCGCAAATTTCTTTGCACTTGAATCCATTATTCAAGCCCCGATTGAAACTGTAGAGAACAATGATTTGATTGTAAGGATAGGGATCATAGCATTCCTCATTACCGTAGTATTTGATGTTGTCGTTGCTTGGGCACTTAAGGAACTCTACAAGAGCCATTCTTTGACTGTTTTAAGCACCTATTTGAGGATGATGCACGCTGCAATAATGGGTGTTGCCATTTTTGCCTTGCCACTTGCACTCAAAGAAACCACCCGGCAGGGTATCCTCTCACAAGTTGACACGTTCAATTACATCTGGTTAATCGGGCTTTTCTTTTTTGGCATACACCTGACTCTTTTGAGTAAAATAGCTCCTGTTCCAAAGGTTATCAAAGTTTTTCTGGCCATTGCAGGAGTTATTTATGTTGCCGATACTGCAGCTCATTTTTTACTTTCAAATTATTCTGACTTTGCCACTGTATTTTTACTATTGGTTGCCATTCCGAGTATTTTTGGAGAAATGTCATTCGCACTATGGCTGCTGATAAGAGGTGGAAAGACGAAGGAATAAAAAACGATAGGCTGATATCGTGTAGGTGCTGTAGCTCGCGTTCAGTCGCTACGATTTATGTGCAAACCATTGGGTTAATTCAAAAAATGAAAAAGTTTGTCTTGTTAACAGCTGCGGTTATTTCTCTAATGGGGTGCTCAGTACCTGTGGAAATGGAGACTGAGCCTACTGAAGAGTTGAACATTGAAAATGCCGGTATTCGAGACTTACTCAAGATCATTCAGGACAATCCCTCTTCCCTTGGGTTTAGAGAAGCTCTCGACAAATACTTCATCATGACAAATAGTGATGATTATAGTCACGTCCCTTTTCACAAAAGCTTGGATATCAGGATTCTTGAGAATGACTCCGTGATACTTTATGGTTCAAGATACCACTTGGATTCAGTAAGATTAAAGTGTTTCGAGTACCTCACATTTCAAGGGCCATGGAAAGAGCATAAATCCATTGAGCATAAATTTGAATCTCATTTAAGCAGTGAAAATCTGTACTATACAAGAGGCCTTATTCATATCTCAGTTGAGGGTGATCCAATAATGTACGACAATGTCCAAGCCGTTTTGATCGAAGTTTCAAAGGCAATTGATGATTACAAAGAAAATCTGGGAAATGTTTGGTTTGAAAAAGAATCGGAAGAGCTTGCTGAGCGGGAGTCTTACCTTATCGATAGTCTAGTGGGAATTCGACTGCAGGTATTGCGCTTTCCTTATGGATACCCGGATGGAGGAATGATTGATGAAAGAACGAAAAAGTACTAACTCAACATTGTATCGGAAGGCATAGCTTCCCGCCGTCAGCCGGGATAAACATAGACTGAGGGTCAGTTCCCTCCTGTTCTTCATTCCATTCCCTACCCTACTTTTCCGTTCTTATACAACACTGCGATTGCGCAAAGCGGTTTTTCCTATTTTTGGAAATGGCTACAGCCGCATATAAGGAAGTGGCATTTTTGCGCCTGATTATAGAATGAAGATATTTCCGGAAACAGAATTGAATTTTAAACTGAACGACGGTCAGGACGAAACATTGGATAGACTAAAGCGAAGAACAGACTACTCTGCAAATCTGACGTCTCAATACACCGACAAGTCATTTCGCGGGAAAATTGTTGGGACAAGATTTCAAATCATCTCCTCCGATATCGGACGTGGCGCCTTCTGCGTATTGACCGGTGAAATTTCTTCTGACACCGGAAAGGTAAAAGTTGAAATTCACAAGGTGTTTAAAGTTCTTTTGAGCATTATCTTGCTATTTCCTGTAATTGGACTCACCATAACGTTGGCAAATGGAACAGAAGATTTTTCTCCATTATTCATGGTCGGCGTGGTTCTACAGATATTATTCATCAGATTTGTTTTCATAGGACTTGCGTTTAGATTTCTATCTAAGTCAAGCCTGAACAGACTGCGCGATGTATTGGATATAGAATGGAAAAAAAACTAGACACGACGATACCTTTGGAAACATGCTCTTCGGGTAGTGGTTCTTAGATTAGGCTTGGCAAACAATAGAGAATGGGAGAAATAGAGTTTATAAATAAAGCGGAAAAGCACATCGTTCAGAAGGACGTTGTGAAAGTTGAGCGCGAGTTTGAAGGAGAGGATTTAGGTATATATGGTTTTTTATTGGGTGCTTCATCGCAATTGCTATTTGTTCAAGTTGATTATGATTTTCAATTAGATGGGTATGCAATCATTCCAGCCTTTACTGTGTCCAAATTGAGATGTAACAAAACGGATAGATTTCATAAGGAAGTACTTAAAAAAGAAGGGATATTTGAGCGTGATTATGGATGTGACTCTTCGATTGATTTAACTGATTGGCCTTCCGTTTTCAAGTCTCTGAAGGCTATTGGACACATAGTTTCCATAGAAGATGAAGAAGCCGAAGAAACTGACTTCGTGATTGGACGAATAGTAAGGGTGAATAAGAAATCTGTTTCAATCCAATATTTTGACGGTTTAGGTCAATTAGACTCTGAAACAACGAGGGTATACTATGAGAATATTACGATTGTGAATTTTAATACTCGCTATATCAGAACTTACTCCAAGTATTTAAAAGAACCAAAAAAGAAAGACGTATGACAGCATTCTGTGTAGTACATACGCTGAGGGATACGCCCCCATTCGCTTGCCTTTGGGTGGCATAAAAAAAATGAATCGACTAATTCATATACTTGCCATGCTAATGGGGCTTGTGCTTTTATCTTGTGATAGAGACATTCCATTTGAAAAAAACAAATGGGTTGAACACGCTGATAGGTTTTATCCTTATAGAAATTTAATGGTTGAAGACTTGCTTGAGTCAGAAGAATTTAAAGGAAAAAGTCTCAAAGAAGTTTTCGAGATTCTCGGCACACACGATGATTGGTGCGACCACACTATGTACGAATTGAAATACCAAATTTTGGTAGGTTACGGTTCAGACAGTGCACCGATTCATACGAAGTATTTGGTATTTGAACTGAACCCTGCTGACACCTTGATTGATTCTAATACAGTGGTTACGAATATCAGAGTTGACGAATGGAAAAAATAAAGAAACGGCGCCAAGATCACCTATGCCGGATACGAAGCATAACCGTGGTGTTTGCAACCATCTAAAACAGAACATGAATCACTTAGTTAACCTTTTGGTAGTGCTACTTATCTCTACCACAGCTTACGGACAGGAATACAAATCAGACTTTGAAAAGTATTGCCAAGAAGGCGATACCGTTAAGCAGATTGAAGTCCTTAAAAAGTGGGAGTCGGAAGAACCGAATAATCCTGAGTTGTATACAAGCTATTTCAATTACTATTTTCAGAAATCGAGACAGGACATTGTTTCCATGATGATGGAGGCTCCGCAAGGCAATAGTCTTGCTATACAAGATAGCACGGGAAAAACAGCGGGATATATTGGAAGCGATCTGTATTTTGATCCTGAGACTTTCAAGAAAGGCCTTGACAAGATTGATAAAGGAATAGAGCTCTACCCAAATCGATTGGACATGAGGTTTGGCAAAATCTATGCGCTGGGACAAGCCCGGGATTGGAGTTCGTTTACGGACGAAATTCTAAGAACCATCCAATACTCGAATGAAAATGACAACCAATGGACATGGACCAACAATGAAAAGAAAGAGAACGGCAAGGACTTCCTCCTCTCCTCTATCCAAACTTACCAGTTGAACCTGTACAACACGGGAAGTGACGACCTACTTATCAATATGAGAACTATCGCACAGGAGATCTTGATGTATTATCCAAATCACATTGAAAGCTTGTCCAACCTGTCTATTACCTATTTATTGACTGGCGAGTATGACAAAGGCATAGCACCTTTGCTAAAGGCAGAAAAGATAGACCCTGAAGATATAATCGTACTGGCAAACATTGCTCATGGCTATAGTTTGAAAGGCGACTCCGCCACCGCTATTGAGTATTACCGCAAAGTAATTCAATACGGTGACGAAAGCACTAAAGCTCATGCCAAGCAACAAATTGAAGAGTTGGAAAAATAAAAACACTTCAAACAACATTATAATAGAATGCATAGCTTCCTGCCATCATCTGGGAAAATTAATACTGATCGTTAAAAATCACAACACATGAATCTCAAATCAACCTATACCCTCTTCCTCTTCTCATTGATGTGCTTCATCTCTTGCGACAGGCCTGAGTGCGATAATGACAATATGATATTCGAATCGAATGAACCCGATTCTAAAATTTATAAGGATGAATTGGTGAATCAGCTCAATAAAGTTGACCAATCCAAACTAACGTATTGGCTGCTTAGGTATGATGATCAAAATGGAGAAGAAACCCTGTACTTCAATATTCAAGGGGATGGATTGTGTGCTATCCTGCATTTGACGGTAAACGATTGGAGCAAGCTTGAAGAGGTCAGGGAAAGAAAAGGAGTTGGGCGCCGAGGCGCGGAATTTACTGACTTAGAATTTCAGATCATTCAAGACTCTTTAAAAACCGATTTTGTATATACCACTTATGACAGATTAATTGATTGAGCACCGTTTATATCAATGCCTATGTGCGATGTCCATCGCGGAATTGTACATATTCACGATCTGCTGCACAATGAATAATACCGTGATTGAAACCGACTAAGATCATACTCCCGATCATCGTCATCTCACAATTCTGCTGTACCTCACTTTGGTTTGCAGGCAATGGAGTGATGAGCGATCTTATCCTCAACTTTCACCTTGATGGCAGTGCCTTGGGACACTTAACATCGGCCGTGCAATTCGGGTTTATTCTGGGTACGCTGATCTTTGCCCTATTTAGTATTGCCGATCGTTTTTCGCCGTCAAAAGTATTTTTCGTTTGTGCGGTTCTCGGCGCCCTTTTCAATGTGGGGATGATTCGGGAAGGAAATGGTTTGGCAAGTATTCTTGCGCTTCGTTTTATGACGGGATTCTTTCTTGCCGGTATATACCCCGTAGGAATGAAAATAGCGGCCGACTATTACGACAAAGGATTGGGCAAGTCTCTTGGTTTCTTGGTTGGTGCCTTGGTGGTGGGTACGGCGTTTCCTCACTTGGCAAAAGATTTAACCCATACATTTCCGTGGCAATCCGTGATGGTATTAACTTCACTACTGGCCTTACTCGGCGGTAGTGCCATGCTGGTGCTAGTTCCCGATGGCCCCTACCGACGACAAGGAAAAAAGTTGGATTTCTCTGCTTCTTTCAGTGTCTTCCGAAACCGTGAATTTCGCGCTGCCGCCTTTGGGTATTTCGGTCATATGTGGGAGCTGTATGCTTTTTGGGCCTTCGTACCGATCATTCTAAAGACCTACAGCATTGAGCACCCCACGTCAGGATTCAATATTCCCTTGTGGTCATTCGTGATCATTGGTGCCGGTGGTGTAGCCTGCGTGCTCGGTGGATATCTTGCCCGGTCGTTTGGCACCAAACGAATAGCAGTTGCTGCCCTATTCATGTCAGGTGTCTGCTGCCTCGTTTCTCCCTTCGTCTTTTCAACTGATTTTGAAAGCCTCTTTATCGGTTTCCTTCTGTTTTGGGGAATGGTCGTAATCGCCGACTCCCCTCTTTTCTCGACTCTTGTAGCTCAAAATGCCACGGCAGAAATCAAAGCCACCGCACTCACCATTGTCAATTGCATCGGATTCTCGCTAACTATCATGAGCATTCAGCTTCTAAGTGTGATGAAGGCTACCATTAATCCAACATATATTTACACCCTATTGGCTTTGGGCCCGATATTGGGATTGCTGTCCTTGATGGGAAAGAGAAGTGCTATTGGTGCTCGTGTATCATAACTTATCGCTGCTCTATTATGCATAGGCTTTTGCAGACCATTAAACGATCTATGCCTTATTCAAGTTATTGCGAATAGAAGACAATTGATAGAAACAACACCTGATAATAAATGGGAACAGGATCAAAACGAAGTATGAAGCAGCTACAAATTCTATTTCTGGCATTTGCTCTAGGAGGCTGCTCTGCGAGTAAACAAGAACACGTGGTTGAGATTTACCGAACATCAGTTTCGGGTGACAATCTCAAATTGGTTTCAACAAAACCATCGAAAAAAGTCTCCAACCGAGAGGTGATGTTGGAGATTAAGCCCGACCAAAAATTTCAGGAGTACATTGGTTTCGGTGCTTCCTTTACCGAATCCTCCGCATGGAATTTGGCGACCATTCCCGAAACACTTCGCAAAGAAGTATTGACGCGTCTATTCAGCCCTTCGGAAGGCGCAGGGTTTTCGCTTACGCGAACCCACATCAACAGCAGCGATTATTCAAATAACCATTACACGTACATTGATTCAGGCGACGTAAGCCTTTCCACGTTTAGCATAGCCGAAGATATGAAAGGCTTTACAGGCCAAGAAAATGATCAGGTGAGAGGTATTGAATTGGCCACACCCGATTATGACATTATCCCGATGATACAAGAAGCGCAGCGAGTTAAAGGCGCTGACTTCGGCATCATCGCCTCTCCCTGGAGTCCTCCTTCATGGATGAAAACGGGAGAAACATCAGAAATGACCAATGGCACCCTTCAGCCTCAATACTATGGACTATGGGCTCAATACCTGTCAAGATTTGTAAGTGCTTACGCGGCAAAAGGAATAAACCTTTGGGGAATAACCCCGCAGAACGAACCTCTGCACGCGCATGATGCGCGATGGGACAGCAATGGATTAACACCTGAGCAAGGGCGAGATTTTCTAAGGGATCATTTAGGTCCTCAACTGGTCAAGGACGGCCATTTGAATCCCGACGATTTAAATACGGGACTGCGAGTGCTTATTTATGATCACAATAAGTCTGCGATGAACAAGTATGTTGAGCCTACCTATTCTGATGCTGAAGCAGCTAAATATGCATGGGGAACGGGCTTTCACTGGTATGCCTCTTCCGAACTCGAAGAAAACGATTGGCATACAGCCGCACTCGATACTTTGAGAACAACATGGCCTGAAAAAGGGATGATTCATACAGAGTCCAGTATTGATATTGATGCTCAAGACCCGATCGGTCAATATTGGAGAGAAAGCACGGATTACGCCGGAACATTTGTTCCATTTGACACTTATGCTTATGATATCATTGCAGATCTGAATCACGGCGTCCAAGGGTATATTGAATGGTGTATGATTCTAAGCAATGAAGGTCAACCGAATCCTTACGACAACTTCAATAGTGCACCGGTACTCATTAACCCGATTACTCACGAGGTGATTTACACGCCGCTGTATTACCTATTGAGTCACTTCAGCAAGTTTATCCGACCGGGAGCACAAAGAATCGGACTAGAAGGTGAGCCTGTGGAAGGCGTCATTCACACCGCTGCCATTAATCCCGATGGATCTATTGCCTTGATCGTCTTCAACAAAACGGCAGGACCCCTTGAGCTGCAGCTCACTTTAGAATCTGAAACCCACCAAATACACTTGACACCCAGGGCGCTTCAAACGATTGTTTTTCGAAAGGGTTGATACCAGCGAAATCTTCTCTAACTGAATATACTCTTATTTTTCTCACGGTTTTTTTCAGAAGAAGGAGACATAGGTTTTTGATTAGACATACCCCGTTACATTCTAAATTCATTCTCAATTCTTAGTTTTTGGTCATGTAAGGATCAAAAGAGTGATGATATGAGAGTTTGCTAACATGTTATCGGAATATACATTTAATGGTAAATGGATTGTTCATTTTATGGTAAGCCATACCGTAAATCCATTGAGCTATATTTACCCGTTTAATTTACATTTACGTAAGTCGAAGGATGAATATATAAAATGTCCAACGCACTGATCTGTACACGCTTGTCATAAGTCAACAAAGTGAAATCTATGATTACAAAGCTTTCGATAGTTATCCCCGTTTACAATGAAGAAGCAACCATTCATTTCATATTGGAGAAAATAAAAGATGTCCAATTAGTGAATGAGATAGAAAAGGAGATTCTGATTATCAATGATTGCTCTAGCGATGACACAAAAGGAGCTATCCAAAACTATATTTCGAAGAATGCCGGTCTAAACATTCGGTATTTTGAACATTCTGTCAATCAAGGAAAGGGTGCAGCCCTTCATACCGGTATTAAAAATGCATCGGGGGAATATCTGGTAATTCAAGACGCTGATTTGGAATATGACCCAAGTGAATACAATGATCTGCTAAAGCCCATCATACTGGGATTCGCAGATGTAGTCTACGGGTCAAGGTTTATGGGCAACAATCCTCATAGAATTCTTTTCTTCTGGCACACCCTTGGAAACAAGTTCTTAACCTTTCTATCGAATATGCTTTCTAACCTGAACCTAAGCGATGTGGAAACCTGCTATAAGTTGTTCAGGACTGACATCATTCAAGGAATCAATCTGAAAGAAAAGAGATTTGGGTTTGAACCGGAGGTTACCGCCAAAATATCGCGCATCCCTAAAATCAGGATCTATGAAGTTGGAATTTCTTACTATGGCAGAACATATGAAGAAGGAAAGAAGATCGGTTGGAAAGATGGATTAAGGGCTATTTACTGTATTCTGAAATATAACTTAAAAGGTTGATTCTCCTATGAAGTATGAACTCAGATGCACGGATGCGGTTGAAGCGCAATGAGGTCGATTTTTCACCTGGTACTACACCCAAACCATGAAAACGGATTGACGATATGAATAAAGACAGAAAACACCACTTGGAATATTGTGCAGTATGTTCCAATCGACTCTTTTCGCCTCAGCGAGGAATCATCTGCTCACTAACGGATGATTATGCGAAATTTAAAGACACCTGCCCTGACTATGCTGAAGACGAAGTAGCTAAGCGGGAACGCGATGAGAAAAGAAGACTAAGTGAAGAGAGTGAAATAGAAAATGAGTCGCTCGGCCTATCGGCAATTGGAATTCGCAATGGCACCGTAGCGGGAATCATTGCCATTGTGGCTGCTATTCTTTGGTTAGTATTGGGCGTCGTCTACGTTGAGCGCATTTTCTTTTATCCCTTCATATTGGCCATACTGGGAGGCGCGGCAATTTATCATGGTCAAAAGCGAAAGAAGGAAGAGAAATGGAAGGACATGTAGAAACCCAATACCTCAAATTTGAAATAAAAAATCGGGTTAATGCTGCTACTATTTTGGACTTAGAAACACTACGATGAAAAAGTACTTACGCGCATTGTCAAAATATGAGGTGTACTTCTTTTACGCGATTACCCTTGCTACTCTCCTTCCCGTATTGCTGTATAAAACCTTTCCGACGGTTGATGGCCCTGCACACCTTTACAATGCCCGGCTGATTCACGAACTTCTAATAGACAACACCGATTATCTACCCACATTTTTCGAATTCAACAGAAGCCTTGTTCCTAACTGGCTAGGTCATCTTATTTTGAGCTCACTACTGTTCTTTCTTCCCGCATTAATGGCTGAGAAAGTTCTTCTAGCCATTTACATTATTCTATTCCCCATATCATTCAGATTCTTGTGGAAGGGACTCTCTATAGACGGCCTGACGGGTTCTTTTGCTCTATACTTCGTCTTTCCTTTCAGCTATTCTTTTCTCTTTTATTATGGATTCTACAATTTCCACTTGGGAATGGTCCTTCTGTTTTTCACCGTTGGCTTTTGGATTAAGTATTCCAAATCAAGCCAAATAGAGAGTAAGCAATTGGCCTTTCTGATACTGCTAACATTGCTCATCTATTTCTCTCATGTCTTTGTCTTCGCCATTTTCGTCGGGGTGATTGGTTTCATCTCGCTGATTGATTTTTTAAAATCACCAAGACTTGACTTTCTAAAATCACTGAAAAGTAGGTTTCTCCTAATTGCACCAGGCTGTATTCTCACCATCTTTTATCTTATCAATACCACCATATCCCCTGAGAATTCAGGAAACGTGGCAAACCTTTTAGAATCCTGGTCAATGATTCAGAGCGTAGAGCCGGCTCGAGCAATTGAATATGGGAAAGAGGGGGTTTTCACCAAATGGATTTTCATTCTATTGGTTGTCATCCTTGGTAATCTGTTTTTTGTCCGATTGAAGCATTTCAAAGCTTCACTAAGACAAAACAGTATGGTGTGGGGTGGAATCAGCCTCGGGCTGTTGATTGTCTTCTTTCTTGTTCCGAATGGACCGACATTTATTAAGTCCAGATTGCTCGTCTTCTTTTTCCTATTTCTGATCCTATTTATCAGTACCCAAAAAGTTAATGTTTGGGTTAGAGTTATATCATTTGTACTGATCAATTATGTCAATATCGCTCTTTTAAAGATTTATATAGAATCGACAAAAAGTGCCAACGCTATAACCGCAGAGATTATTGAGGCTTCACAACACATTGAACCATATTCAACAGTGCTTCCGATCGATGACAGTGGTCATTGGCTCTTGAGCCACTCTTCGAATTACTTAGGTGTAAATAAACCTTTGGTTATACTAGAGAATTATGAAGCTAAAACAGACTATTTTCCATTGATATGGAACTACAGCAGCTTACCGCATCTTCATTTGGGTGATACAGACCGATCTCCTTTAGATTTCCCAACCAACAAAGCCAATACTCAATCACAGATTGACTACATCTTTATAATGTCCGGCACCGATGTTTCCGAGAATAGAAAAAAGAGCGAAACAGGGATAAAGGATATTTTGGATCAGTACTATCGATTAACCTTTACAAGTGGCAGAAAGAACATCAAGGTATATAAAAGAGTTTCGTCCAACTCTTCTACCTCAAGAGCCGACAAGGTGCCTGATAAATTTATTTTAGCTTTGAGCAATGCTCACACCTACTGCCTTTGAGCCCTGTTCCGTAAAAGGATCAGAAGCAAAAAGTCATACTAAAAAACCTTTCGCGTATCCATGGCACTTACCGAATCAAATATGATGGAGCTCGGCACAGTAGCTCCCGAATTTACTCTTCCCGATACCGTTTCAGGAAAAGAGCTTTCGCTGGATAGTCTTAAATCCGAGGTGGCTACTGTCGTGACGTTTATTTGCAACCACTGCCCCTATGTGCATCATATCAATACCTCTTTAGTGGAGTTAGCCAAGCGCTATCAAACTGAGGGTGTTCGCTTTGTGGCCATTAGTAGCAACAATGTCTTGACACACCCGCAGGACGCTCCGCACTTAATGACCGAAGTAGCCAAACGCGAAGGCTACCCCTTCCCCTACCTGTATGACGAGTCGCAGGAAGTAGCAAAAGCTTTCCGCGCGGAGTGTACACCCGACTTTTTCATCTTCGACGGAAGTCTGAAATGTGCCTATCGAGGCCGATTTGATGATACTCGTCCAAATATGGGACAAGCCACGGGAAAAGATATTGCAAATGCTCTTGATGCACTCATTGCCGGACAGGCACCTCCTACTGATCAATACCCGAGCATGGGCTGCGGAATAAAATGGAAAAACTAAAAGGATGAAAATATCAAAATTACCTCACCTCATTGCTGCACTTCTGTTTCTGTGCTTAAGCGCTGAAGCGTTTTCTCAAACATCCCTGTTCAGCTATGAAGCGTACATCAGTGAGGATGGTGATACCTTGAAGTACCGCCGTTTAATTTCGGATTACGATGGAATCTCTCAATATCCGCTGGTCATCTTTTTACACGGGTCAGGAGAGCGCGGCAGCGACAACGAGGTCCAATTGAAATGGGGTGTTTCAAATTTCGCGAACGATGACATCATGAAAAGCCATCGCCCCATCGTTATTGCACCTCAGTGTCCGTCAGGAATGAGTTGGGACAATTCTAATGAAGAAGACTCAACCATGAAACCTGAGCCAAGCCTGCCGATGAAACTCCTGAGAGGATTAATTTCAGAAACTCTGGAAAAATTGCCTGTAGATTCCAATCGGATTTACATTACAGGGCTTTCAATGGGAGGATATGGTACTTATGACGCCATGATGCGCTATCCTGAGGTATTCGCCGCTGCTGTTCCGGTCTGTGGCGATGGCGACCTTTCAAAGGCCGCGGATATAGCCCATATTCCCATTTGGATTTTTCATGGGGCACGCGATGGTGTTGTCAACCCTGTACTTTCGCAAAAAATGGTTGATGCACTTACCAAAGCAGGTGCTCACCCTGGTTATACTCAATACCCGGAAACAGGCCATTTTGCGTGGGTAGCTGCTTACAGCGATGCTATGATGATGGAATGGTTGTTCAGTCAACACAAATAGATATTATGATTGGCACCCTTCATAATTGAGCGTCTGATGAAAGCATTCCTTACTTATATTTGAAAACACAAAACCTGACTAAATGAAACGCCCTATTCTACTTTTCGGACTGCTAATCATACTTGGCTTAACCTCTTGCAACAATCCATATAGCTATCTTGGTAAATCATATCCTCCTACCCTTAACCCTGAAATGTTTTTCCGCGAACAAGATGTGAATAGGGAATACGAGATCATGGGAAAACTTCAAGCTGAGATGCCTTCTACTATGAACATGGAAAAAGTTCAAAGAAAATTGATGAATGAAGCTGCCCAAAAAGGAGCTGATGCTGTTTTGATTGAGAATTTTGACCTTGTCACAGGCGGCTTCAGGTCTGCGGGAGTTGGGGGTGGAAAATCAGGCAAAAAAGGAGGGTCTGTAGGTGTTTCCACTTCGAGTACAGAGGTAAAAAAAGACGTGAAAATCGAGGCCACGTTAATCAAGTACAAGAACTAGACATAAGTTGAGCAAGCATTCCTGTTGCCTGAAAGGATGGTTGAAAAGCACAGAGACTGTATTCTGCTAATTTTAAATTGCATAAAAAACCCTGCTTTCGGCAGGGTTTTTTATTAGCATGAAAGTTCTGTTTACTTCTTTTTCTCTTTGGGCATCAATACGGTGTCGATTACATGGATCACCCCGTTGCTTCCATTGAGATCCGTAGCCGTAACGGTAGCTTTGTTTCCCGTAGCGTCCACAATCACAACCTTCCCGTCTTCCAGCATTATAGTCAAAGTTTCTCCTTGTACAGTTGTCAAAACTGCTTTGTCTTTTCCTTCTTTAATCGCTGCCATGACTGCGGCTGCATCGATTTTCCCCGCTATTACATGGTACTTCAAAAGTGCACGTAATTTGTTCTTGTTTTCTTCTTCGAGCAACTTGCTCAAAACACCCTTAGGTAGTTTGGAGAAAGCATCATTTGTAGGAGCGAATACGGTGAATGGTCCTTTGTCTTCTAGAGTTGTGGCCAGGTCAGCAGCCACTATCGCCCTTACCAATATGGTGTGGTTTCCTGAATTTTTGGCTATTTCCACCAGATTATTGTCTTGAGCGGATACCAATCCCATGATGAGCATTAAGGCACTGAGTAAGAATACTTTTTTCATGATTGTTTTTTTGTATTGATTTGAATTAGAACACCAAGATAAAAAGGATGTTCAGATAATTGGTCTTTTCTCTAGAGCCGTGTACTGTGAGAACACCCATACGAATTTTTATGATAGATCTCAAATACAGAGACTCGAATCATTACTAAATTCTTACATTTAGCAATGTTTTGGCTACACGAGCAAGGGTATTCAAGACAGCTAACCAATTATAAAACCATGAAGAACTTACTTACCCCCAGAGTATGGGCCACTCTTGGCCTAATCGTTTCGGTGTTTTCATTTTCAACCCTTTTTGCTCAAGCAGCATGCGAAGTATCTCTAAACCACGAAGAAGGGTATACCTCCACCATCTCATCCGTTGTAGATAATGGTGATGATTCGTTTACCATCACCTTGACGGTGGCAAACGATGGGTGCATCGGATGCAAGTCTATCAATCGATATTCGATACAAGCCGAGCCCGGAACATATTCAGACATCACAGTGGAAGCCCTTGACGGGGACTTCTCTTTCTTTAGCTTGGACCTGGGTCCCAATATTCGGTGTTTTCAATTGGATGGTTTTGGCTTGGTAGGCATAAACGGACTTGGAAACGGAAATGAAGGAAGCTTTTCAGTCACCTATACACTTTCCGGTGGTCTTCAAGATCAAGTGGTTCAACCCAGAGCTCCTTTTTCTCCAATGCCCCTGCTATTTACAGCAGATGATTTTCAATCGGTTTTGGATTGCAATACACCCGAAGATCCTATTGTTCCTTACTATCCACCTCTTGAAGGAGGAAAGTCATTTGACATAATCGGTTCAGAACTCACATCCCTGTACAATACGTTCATAGCCACGGGGACATACATCTCTGATGATATCTTTCAAATAGTCGACTCCAATGTGATCATCTCTATCCAAACTCAACCGGGTATGTACTTAGATGCATTGGAAATCCTCACTACTGAAGAATATGGATTGATGAATAACATCGGAAGCCAAGCCAACAATGTACTTAGTGGCTTGTATCCTATTTCAAATTTGTTGCTTCTCAACGAACTTCCTGACCTGCTCATCTCTGCCAGTCCGATTTACGCTCCATTGAATAATGCGGGCTTAATTACCAGTCAAGGAGATTCGGCGATGCGAAGTTTCCGTGCACGAGATGTCTTTGGTCTCGATGGCGACGGATTCAAAGTAGGTGTCCTGTCAGATAGTTACAATACAATTCTGGATGATCCTGCTTCAGACGATGTGGAAAGAGGTGACTTACCCGGTACATTAAATCCCGATTACCCTCAACCTGTAGAAGTGCTGGCTGATTATCCACTAGGTATACGAAGCGACGAGGGAAGGGCGATGCTTCAGATCATTCACGATGTGGCTCCCGGAGCTAGCCTCGCTTTCCGAACGGGGTTTATTGGTCCCGTAGATTTTGCCGCAGGAATCTTGGCTTTAGATGACGCCGGCTGTGACGTCATCGTTGATGACATTACCTATATCAGCGAGCCCTTCTTTAGAGATGGCATTATATCTCAAGCTGTTGATGAAGTAAATGCATCAGGTACTGCATATTTCTCGGCTGCCGGAAACTTCGGCACAAAATCTTGGGAAGGAACCTTCAGCCCAACGGATGCTCCAGCAGATTTTGAGGGAGCTGAAGCACACAACTTTGCCGGTGATTCAGAAGGAAACGACATCTACCAAAACATTACTGTGGACAGCGGCGACTATACCCTGGTGCTTCAATGGGATGACGGTACACCCGAATACGACAATACAGCCTCTGACTTTGATATCTATCTGGTAAACGATGAAGGGGAAATTCTTTTTGGTTTCAACCGAGTAAACACCGGAGGTAATCCTGTTGAGGTACTCCCTTTCACGGTCCAAGCAGACAATACCTCGGCCAACTTTTTGATCGTACGCGAATCGGGAACAGCTCCGGCTTTCCTCAAGTACATCGTGTACAGGGGGGATGTTCAGATCAATGAATACGCCACTCCAAATGCCTCAACGATCGTAGGTCAGCCCAATGCAGCGGGAGCCATATCCGTAGGTGCGGTAAACTATTTGAACACTCCCGAGTATGGAGGCAGTCCTGATATAGAGCTTTTCTCATCATGGGGAGGGACTCTCGTAAATGGTGAAGATAGATTGAAGCCCGACTTTGCAGGGCCCAATAGAGTAAACACTTCAGTGGACTTGGGTAGTGGCTCATTTCAAGATGGTGATATTTTCTTCAACTTTGTCGGTACTTCAGCAGCAGCACCACATGCAGCAGCCTTGGCAGCTCTAGTCCTTGAAGCACAGCAGAAGTTTTACGACACTTCTTTACTACCCGAGGAGGTTAAAAACATTTTACAGCTCTCAGCTATTGACATGGGAACTCCGGGCTATGACAGAGCATCAGGTGCAGGATTTATCTTAGCTGATTCGGCCTTGAGCCAATTGGCAAATCCCGCCCCTTTTCTTACCGGGCTTTCTTACGATACCACATTGGTGCCGGGTGTAGATACTTTAGAGGCCATTATAACAGGTGAGTACTTGAAAAGTGGAGCCGTGCTCTACCTAAATGGAAGTCCTGTAGATGCTGAACTCAGCCTCATGGGAAGTACTGAAGTCACTGTAACCATCCCTCCTACTGATACTCCATTTCCTCTTGTACAAGTTTTCAATCAGCCAAAAGAAGGAACGAATGGGCAAGATGGTGGATTATCCAATCCTATTTCCTTCGTCACAAAGGAGACCATTTTAGTGAATATCAACGACACCCTTAAGCCTTTTGGAGCAAGCTTTCCCGAATTTACTGCCGACTATAGTTTGGTAACGACCGATGGCATCAATCTGCCTCTAGACTCTACTGACCTGACAGAAGCAGAAATAGCTAGAATTCTATCCATTGAGCTTACCACCATTGCTAATACCCTAAGCAATGCGGGTATATGGGGAATTGAGCCAAGTGCTAATGATCCACTTAATCCTGAAAGTGATGCAGTGGCAATTGACACTTTGGATGTTTCACTTCTGGAGCGTTATGATTTTGTCTTTTCCAATGGGATTTTGACAATTGACCCGATTGACCTGATCATCACACCGCGCGACACCACATACATTTACAATGACTCTATCATAAACCTTTCTTTCGATTACGATTTCAATGCAGATCCTGAGTCGGGCCTAATCATTAGCGATGAGGATAGTTTGGTGATTGTATCGGCCATTCAACAGCTGCATACAGCTACCATTCCTGAAAGATCAGCCATTGTGCGAGGAACTGCCTTGGTAAATGAATTTGGAGAGCCGCTCCTCAATGCAGCTTTGTTGACCAACCATGGTTTCTTCGTAACTACAAAAGTTAGACAGTCACGAGGAACTGCCTTGGTAAATGGTGAATTGATCGATCCCGAAATATTCTTCGAAGCCGTAGCTGTACAATCCGGCACTGAGGCTACAGCCAGAAGGTCTCGAGGTACAGCACTGGTAAATACCTTTAGGTTGGTTCGAGGAACAGCATTGGTGAATACGGTTGACTCAACGGGAGCTGTAGTTGACAGCACCCTGCTTTCTGATCCAAGCTCGCTTACGAATTCAAGCGGATTCCTGAGCCCTTCTTTCATAACTGAAAACAGTAACTCTGAAACGATCACTATTATGGGAGACAGTGATATTTCTATTCTTTCAGGAGATTCAACCGGAACAGTAGAAACAATTCCGATTAACCTTGTTACGGGAACAACAGTTGGCACACACTTTTCTCTGCCGGGGGCATTTCTCACCAATAATTTCAACGTGCAATATGGTGTGGGTCTGGTAACGATCCTACCTGACACTTTGGAAATCACGATAGACGAAGAAGGACTAAGTCAGGTTTATGACGGCAACCCGAAGTCGATTGATGTCACCATTATGCCAGACACGATTCCTATTGAAATAACTTACAATGGTGAAACCGATCTACCTATTAATGCAGGCAGTTATGAGGTTTCCATAAACGTTTTGGACACAAATTATGTGGGTTCGGTGATCACGACCACTTTGGATATAGAACAAGTCTCAGCCACTGTTTCTACAGGCATTTATGTCATTGACCAAGGAGACCCTTTACCCGCTTTTACTGCAGAATTTGATGGATTTGTGAATGACGAAGACGAGTCAGTGGTGACTTCTTTGTCATTCGATGTGGTTGACTACATCGGCTTGGCCGGAGAGTATGAGGTCATCCCGATGGCAGAAGCAGTGAACTACTCCTTCGAATCAGTGAGCGGAACGCTATTTGTCAATCCTGCCGGGCCAGGCACGAATGTCATTCAGATAAAATTCCTTTGCTATGAATTGCTCGAAGAGCCACTTGAAGGTGGTTATAATCTCATCGCCACCTTTGGATACCGAAACTTGAATGATTCACCAATTTTGATTCCTGCAGGTACAAACAATCAGCTCTTGGGTGAGAACTTTGATGATAGCAACCTACCTGAAGTATTCCAACCGGGAACAAATCTCTTTACCGTGCCATTTGAGGCTAGTTTAAATACTACGGAAACACCGCTCACTTGGGCGTTGACATCCAATAGACCTGAAGGAGTCGAACTTCGTTTTGCCAGCGTGACCAACATTCCTTGCGATGATGACGCGAAGTCAAACTCAAACAATGGAATGAGTGTTAAAGATGATTTCGAGGATTCAAAAGCCGCCAGCTTATTCCCCAACCCGTCAGCCGGAAAAGTGATGATCAGCTTGGATGCAAATTATGCGGGAATAGAATCAGTGGAAATTTACGATCTTATAGGCAGAAAACACTCCTTCGATGTTACAGCCACATCAGTTCACTTCATGGAGCTAAATCTCGATGGTTTTGCCGAGGGAATCTACATTGTAAGAATAAAGAAGACGGATGGGTCTTTTGAATCACTTAATTTATTGATCAAACAGCAGTAGAAAATGTATTATTGTGGACGTTTGCTGTGTAGTATGTCAAGTCAACCCATGTTAATGGAAATTGAAATAGCAGCAAGTACTTCGTGAAAGCATAGAATTAAATGAGAAGGGCGTTTTTACTAATTATTGGTTGTTTCCTTGTGCTGTATGGCTTTAGCCAGAGCAGTGAGATTGACAGCTTAAATCAAGTTCTTAGCACGCCTCAACCTGATAGCTCGAGAGTACAGAGTTTAGTAGAATTAAGTGGAAACTACGCACGGACAAATCCCGAAAAGGCAAAAGAGTTGGCCTTAAAAGCTATAAAGCTTGCTAAAGAGATAGACTACAAACCCGGATTGGCGCAAGCCCACAAAGCTGCGGGAATGAGCTACTATTTCCAGAACAATTGGATTGATGCCTTAATTCAGTGGGAACTAGCACTCGAAGTGTTCGATTCAATTGGAGATTTGAGCGGAGTTTCAAACATGCTCAATAATCTGGGAGCTGTGAACTTTAATGGTGGAGATGACGAGCAAGCCCTTAAATATTACCTGGAGTCTTTAAAAGTAGCTGAAAAATCCAACGACAGCCTGCGAACGGTAACGGCCTTGATTAATATCGGTACGGTTTACCTCAATAAACCATCTACATACGACTTAGCTTTTGAATATTATCAGCGGGCTTATCCTTTGAGTGTGAAGCTCGGCGACTTGGATGCAATTGGAACGTGTGCCGTGAACATGGGTGAACTTTTTAAAGGAAGAGGCAACGAAGCAGGATTGGACTCCGCCCTTCACTATTTTGAAATAGCACTCGAAACGTATCAGGAATCAGCTACCGGAAATGTAGCGTTTGCCTTGAAAAATATAGGTGCTGTTTATGCTTTGCGGGGAGAATTTGAAAAGGCAATTGAGTATCAAACCAATGCATTCAATCTTGCCAAATCGGGTGACGGCCGACTTGAAATGGCCCAGTCTCTGCTGAGTTTGGCAAATACCTATAAACTTAAAGGTGATTTACAAAATGCTATTTCCGCCTACAGCGATGCCTACGAACTAGCCAAGGATATAGGCTCTCTTTATGAAGTGGAGACCGCATTTGCAGGTTTGGCTGAGTCTTATTCGGGTATTAAAAATTACGAGCAGGCATACCAATATCAGACTCTGGCAAAGAACTACAAGGACACCCTATATAATTCGGAGATCGATAAAAAGCTCCAAGCGCAAACTCTGGCTTACGAGATAGAAAAGAAGCAAGGTGAGATTTCTCTCTTGCAAAAAGACCAAGAACTTAAAGAAGCTGAGCTCGACCGTCAAAAGACGATTCGAAATGGTACTGCCCTATTGGGGCTTTTACTTTTAATTTTAGCAGGTGGATTTTTCAATAGATACCGCTATACGCATAAGACAAATAAAATCATCGAGAAGGAGAAAGAGCGGTCGGATGAATTGCTGCTCAATATTCTTCCTCATGAGACAGCTGAAGAGTTGAAGAAAAACGGAAAAGCCACACCGAAGTACTACGAAAACGTATCCGTTCTTTTTACGGATTTTCAAGGGTTCACAAAAATCGCGGAAGAGTTATCACCGCAGGACTTAGTGGAAGAGCTAAATGAATGTTTCAGCGCCTTTGACATGATTATAAACAAGTATAAACTTGAGAAGATCAAGACCATTGGTGACTCATACATGTGTGCAGGTGGAATTCCTACAAAGCTGCCCAATAGCTCTCTGGAAATGGTAAAAGCTGCTCTGGAAATCAGAGATTATATGGCTGCCCATCACAAGGAGCGTATCAAAGGAGGTCACAAAACATGGGATTTGAGAATTGGCGTTCATACAGGTGCTGTTGTATCAGGAGTAGTTGGCAAAAACAAATTCGCCTATGACATATGGGGAGATACGGTCAATACAGCCAGCCGAATGGAGACAAGCGGAGTAATTGGGCAAGTCAATATTTCAGGAACTACCTACGAACAAGTCAAAGACTTTTTTAATTGTACACACCGCGGAAAAGTTCAAGCCAAAAATAAGGGTGAAGTTGACATGTACCTGGTGGAGGGGTATAAGTAGGTTTTAACCCATTCAAGACCATGTCTCCTTCCCTATTAACAAATTTTCCCTGAAAGATTTTTATACCAAGAACCCATTCGATTCCTTTGTTGGTTGAGGAATATCCGAATCGCGGATCATCTCACGCATATCTATTTCTATGGTTCTGGCGATATTGGTAATCGGCACATCGTTGTATGATCCTTCAAAAGGATTTTCTGAATAGTCCCCTATTTTCTCCATAAGGAAAAACACCCAGATCACCAGTCCGGAGAGCAGTGGAGTCAGAACACACATCTTGACGAAGTCTCTTTCGAATATATCTACCATTCCGAAAGGCAGGAACACTGCAAAAACCATGGTAAACCAAAGTGCGGTGCTGGCATATTGCCTTGGAAATGGAAAGCCCTTAATACGTTCTGCTTTTCCCTGATCGGCATAGAATGCTGCAATCAGATGGTGAAATTCCATATGGCGGAAATCTTCAAAGAAGTCTTCGTCTCGAAGTTCCTGAAGACGAACCGATTGATTCTTCAGAATCTGGGTAGCCGCATTTGAGCATTCCATCACTTGACCAACTTCTGCTGCGCTCAAGTATCTTGAGAGTTCTGTCCTAAGTGATTCTTCATAGTTGTCAGTGATTTCCGGAGCAGGGCTGAAGTGATCCTGAGATTGTTCGTGCTCCCATGGTTTAGGCTTGCGTAGCTGAAACCTACTGGCAGTTAGCCATGCGATATGACGATAAATCAACTCCTTCTTTACAACATCGGAGCCTTTCCCCTGCGTAAAGCTAACCACAGCGGCTCCAAAAGTACGGCTGTTATTTACGATACTGCCCCAAATCTTTCGTGCTTCCCAAGTCCTATCGTAAGAGCTATTGTTTTTGAAACCCAAATAAAACGCAACGGCTATACCGATCAAAGTGATGGGCTGCCAAGGAAGCATCGCCTTAACTTCAAAATAGTATGCGATTAAACAAACAATGGCTGAATAGATCGTGCCGAGAATAAAAGGCATTCGTGACCAATTGAAGGTAAGCCAAAAACCGTACTTTCTTTTTATGTACATCCTTTATAAATCAATATCGTTTAATCAACTCATCGGTGTAGCACCATGCCCATCTTTCACCGGGTTCTGCACTTATGATAATGGGGTGGCCTGTCTCTGCCGCATGTTTAGAAGCGTGTTTATTGGGTGATGAGTCGCAGCAAAGCACTGCTCCGCAAGATTGGCAGCAGCGAAGGTGCGCCCATGTGGAATTGGTCTTTTTACATTCATCACAAGCATATTCAGATGGCTTGATTACCTCACCCCAATTATCGAGGTGCTTACAAGATTTCATTTTCATTGAGGAAGGTATTAGGGTTGATTTTCACTTTTGACACTCGATCATAAGTTCCATGCAAAATAGGAATATCTGCCATACCCGTGAGGAGCTCATTGGAAGAAAAAAATACTAAAGTGTCAATTTGACAAAATCCTCAATTCTAATGAGACCTGGCCAATAAACAACGTTTTTAGCGTGGGATTCATTTCGAAAAAACCTTATTTACCCCTCTTAATACTAGCACTTTATGCAAAAGAATGCTACCTTGGTGACCCTTTCAGGAATAACCCCCTGAATCGTTAACCAATTATTCTTATCAATCACTACTGTGAAGATGCAAAACCCCGCTCATGTTGAGCGGGGTTTCGTTTTACCTGTCCTTTTCAGCTCTTTTTGTAGCAATTAATTATCACTGTTTCATCATTTGGTTGTACTCAGCGCTCTTTCCTCGCGGAATGGATAAACTTTCCCAGCCCTCCCCCTTTAGCATCCTCCCGATTTGTACCATTTGTCCTACGTGATAAGCATAATGGCAAAGCTGTCGGTTGGTGGCCTCAATAACCGTATGCTCTTCTCCTCTTATCAGCACCTTTGCTTCCAGTTCAGATTCTCGCAATGCCTCCAGTGCGTCGAAAACCATATTCCAACCATCTGTCCAAAGCTTATATATCTCCTCCCTTGATTTTAAAGTGTCTTCGAACTCTCCATCCCGATCGCGCCACTCCTTCTCCCCATCCTCATTCATAAAATCCGTCCAGCGCGACATCATATTTCCATGAAGATGCTTGACGATAACAGCTATCGAATTCACCCCTTCACCAGATTGGTAAAATAAATCCTCATCGCGAAGTTGCTCCATGGTTCTACGCCCTAAGGTTTCATACCGTTGAAATTCTTTATAAGCTGAGGAAAGATATGAACTCATAATTTTCGTTTTTCTAAAACTACTCATTCTGAAAGAAAGGTTTCGCAGTCCATTCATTAAATTTATATTGCACAGACTCAAATAAAATAGACAGTCTAATTAATTATCATGAGTGATATCAGGCGATACAGCACGGAAAAAGTAGAAAACAGAATAAAAACGTTGAAGAAATACGCCATTGCCATCATAGGTTTTGGAATATTGATTCTCGCCTTCAAGGACTATGATCAGATAAGAGCTGATGGTGCTTTTATCGGAGGCTTTCTCGATAGTGCTGTTTTTATCTCACTGGGTGTTTTGACCTATTTAAACAGCATAAAACAAGAAAAAAGAATAAAAGGGTCTTTTATTGAATTTGGAAATAAAGATTTCTCATTCAAATCAAACCAAATTGAAAAGAAACTATCCTTAACTGATCTATCAGATATTGAAATAAAACTCAAGTCTATTGAATTATCTGCGAGCGATGGGTCAGAGTACTCCATCAATCTGGATGACTATGCCCAAGTGAAAGATAAAAAAGAGATTAAAAATGAATTTGAAGTGTACCGAAATCAAATTCAGTCATGAAAGTGATCTTTAGTAATTCAATTTCTCCCTTTTCGAAAGAAATAAGGCAAGTTGGTCTACTACTCATAACAATTGTCCTTTTCAGTAGCTGTAAGGATCATGCCGATAAAGAATCGATCAATTCGAAACTCAGCAATTCCGCGAGCATATTCTCTACAGATTTTTATGAATTGCACAAGTCGGATAATGAAGAAGCTGTGCTCATCCTTTATCCGGGTGCCGGTACCACCTCAGTTGAAACTAAGCAAGAATTTGATATTTTGAAAAAGGCAAAAGCCAAGAACATCTCTGTCCTTTTGATGAATTTCACCAATCACCTTTGGATTGACAAGATAGAACGAAAAGCTCTGACAGAGGAGCTTGAGAAGGCTTTTACCGAGCACGAGCTCAAAAGAGACAATATTTATATCGGCGGAATGTCAGTGGGTGGAACGATAGCTTTAAGCCTATCAGATCATCTCATTGGCACGTCTTCAACACTCTCTCCCAAAGGAGTATTCATAGTCGACTCTCCGATCGATTTGTATGCACTTTACGAAAGTGCTCAAAAAGATCTGCTTAGAGATGACTTTTCGGAAGAGAGACTGGCCGAGCCACGATTTATTATCCGCTACTTTGAAGAGGAGTTTGGTAAGATGGATTCTCTCGTTAGTAACATAGAAAACGTTTCTCCATTCATTTACAAACTCAATAGAAATAGTGTATCAAAGCTGAAAGAAACGAAACTGAGGTTTTACACAGAGCCTGACTCACTATGGTGGCGAGAAAATCGAGACACGGACTTTGAAAATACCAACTCCTTTGTCATCCTGCAAATAACAGATCAGCTCAATAGTGCGGGTTGGGAGCATGTCGAGTTGGTAGAAACCAAAGGAAAAGGCTACCGAGCCAATGGTGACAGACATCCACACAGTTGGTCCATTGTAGATGTAGATAATTTAATCGATTGGATATTGGAATAAGTGGGTCTCTCGAAGCGTTTGAGAGAAAACACTCCCTTTGAAAAAACGCGTCATTTTTTTATTTATCGCTGCAGTTGCAATTGTGGTCTTTGCTAATTTCGGAAGATCAGTTTGGGTACCTGTTTACATCAAGGTGAAAGGAAAAGAAACCATAAAGTCGATTGAAGAAAAAATTGAGACTGACTCTTTAGAACGACTCTGGTCCAGTCTGAGAGCAGCGGGATTTTCAGAACTTCCAAATGAAATGGCACTTGTTGCCATTAAAGAAGATCAGGTGCTTGAAATCTGGGGAAAGCAGAGCTCTAAATGGGTCCTGATAAAGACTTATCCCTTCACGGCTTTTAGCGGAAAACCGGGGCCAAAGCTCAAAGAAGGCGACAAGCAAATTCCTGAAGGGATTTACAAAATCGAGTACCTCAACCCGAATAGCCTTTTCTACTTGTCTATGAAGGTGAGTTATCCCAATGACTTTGACAGAGCCAAAGCTGCCACCGACGGGCGAACCAATTTAGGCGGAGATATTTTCATACATGGAAAGGACAAAACTATTGGCTGCATTCCCATTGGCGATGAACCGATCGAAGAGGTCTTTCTTCTTGCTTCAAAAACCCTCAAAAACGAAATCAAAGTGGTTATCAGTCCCGTCGACTTTAGAAAAGCTGAGCCTTACCCGAATATTGAATCAGTTTCTTGGTCGGATGAGTTGTACGAATCGATAGAACTCGAATTGAAAACTTCATTTTCCAATTGATTCAATGAGATTCTGATTGAATAGAAGTGGTATTGCGAATACGCTCAACATACCGTAGAACTTATTCCGCACCAAAAATGCATTACCGTAACATCCTCATTTTTTAGCGGGCGAAATAGGATTAGCCACTCATCCTTGCAACTACTTGACTTCTTGCCATTTCAATTCGCCTGATCTTGAAGTATAAAATTCTATTTTCATTCAAGGCATACCGTTTGGGCGATACAACTCAAATAAGGTAAACATTAGTTGAAATACTTCGACCAATGACTACCATCAAAAAAAAGGATATGCAAGAAACACTAGATATAGTACACGATTTAAACGATTTATTAACCCGAAACTACGATGCAGAGAAAGGGTACCTGAACGCCGCTGAAAAAGTGAAGCACGAAGGGTTGAAAAATTACATGATGGCCAGGGCACAGAATCGCTATGATTTCGGTCATGAGCTCAAAAAAATTATCAGCGGATTGGATGGAAAGATTTATAAAGGAACCAGTTTTGAAGGTGATGTTCATAGGATGTGGATGTCCTTTAAAGACTCTATTACATCAGGTGATGTAGCCATCTATGAAGAATGCATTCGTGGTGAGAGATACTTTATTGAAAAATATGAAGAAATGCTCAAGGACGACAGTCTTCCTGAATCTTTGCGGGCTATGCTATCGAGGCAACTGAATGCAGCCAACAAAGCAATCGAAGACTTGCAGGTAATGAAAGAAGCCATTCAAGCCGGGTAAGTACTCATAACACTATGAAGCAACAGAAGATCCGCACTCCATCTGAGTGTGGATCTTTTTTTTGTGAGAGTCAATTAGCACGCCACTCACGATTAGAGTCTGATAAGTACAAGTATCTGCTATTCATCAATTATTCAAGAAATGAATTTGTCTCTGAATTAATAGAAACAAAAAGCCTTAGTACCTTTCACTTTTAGACATAGATCTATGAAGGACGAATCAGAGAGCAACAAGGCGCTTCATGCAAAGCTCGAAAAGCTCATAGAGCGACAGGCAAGCTTTGCTCAAGAGATTAAGGCTATAAAAAAGGAGATCGAAGAATTGACCTATGGTTCCGAAGATCTGAAATCGGAAGTTAAGACCGAGACTATTCCCGATGAACCAAAGCCCATAAATGCACCCAAACCAATGAGTATGGGGCCCGCTCAAGAGATAATAGCGGATAGATCTAAACCTTTAAGAAAAACAGGACGTCCTGCATTTCAAAAAAAGACAAAACGTAAATCTGATCTCGAGAAGTTCATAGGCGAAAATCTAATCAGTAAAATAGGAATTGCCATTACGATAATTGGTGTGGCTATTGGAGCTAAATACTCTATAGAGCATGAATTGATCAGTCCGTTAACACGTATCATTTTGGGATATTTGGCGGGAATAGGCCTCATGGGTTTTGGGATCAAGCTAAAGCAGAAATACACAAACTTTAGTGCCGTATTGGTGAGTGGGGCGATTGCCATCTTGTATTTTATCACTTTTGCGGCATTCGATTTTTACTCCCTGATTCCTAAACTTCTTGCATTTGCGCTAATGGTGATTTTCACCGCCTTCGGCGTAATAGCCGCAATCAAATACAATCGTCAAGTCATTGCTCATATCGGTTTAGTCGGCGCTTATGCAGTTCCTTTCTTATTAAGTGACGGTACGGGAGAGGCTTCAACTCTATTTGCTTATATAGCCATAATCAATATTGGGATTCTGGCTATCTCTTTTAAGCGGTATTGGAAGTCTATGTATTACGCTGCATTCGGACTTACATGGCTCATATTCCTTGGCTGGTTTGCAATCAGCTACTACAGCGCTCATTTCAAAGTCGCCTTATTTTTTGTTGCTGCTTTCTTTGTCATTTTCTATGCTGTGTTTTTAGCATATAAGCTTCTCAGAAAAGAAGAGTTCAAGATAAGTGACGTAGTCCTTCTCCTGATCAACTCATTTATATTTTATGGTATAGGTTATTCCATCTTATCAGATCACGAGACAGGGCAACACTTATTGGGAGCATTCACACTGGGTAATGCGCTTATTCACTTCAGTGTGGCGGTTCTCATCTTCCGCCAAAAAAAGAAAGATCAAAAACTGTCAAATCTGATTATTGGTTTGGTACTGGTCTTTATTACCGTTACCATTCCCGTTCAGCTGGATGACGGATGGGTTACACTACTTTGGGCTGGGCAGGCCTGTCTATTGTTTTGGATTGGAAGAGCCAAAAAAGCACCGTTATACGAGCGCCTCTCCTACCCTCTGATGCTCTTGGCTTTTATCAGTTTAAATCAAGACTGGTCTGTCTCTTATCACAACTACTACGGTGGTGCAGAAGAATTGTGGATTACGCCGATTTTCAATGTTCACTTTCTAACCTCGATGCTGTTCATTGGTGCATTCTCAATCATCAACTTTATAAACAGCAAATACGATTCTACTCCTGCTCTATTCAAAAGCAATCTTCAGAAAATCATTCAATCAAGCCTTCCCGCCATACTCTTGTATGCTTTGTATTTCAGCATTTACATGGAGATATCGAATTACTGGACTCAGCAATACGCCTTATCAGAGTTTGACCTTAATCAAGTAAGCCCTGAGTATGGATACCGCCCGGGGAATACCGACTTGAATCGCTTCAGGTCAATCTGGATTATAAATTATACCATGCTCTTTTTTACCGCCTTGGCACTTGTCAATTTCAAAAGGTTCAAGAGCAAAGCGCTGGGAATAGTAAATTTGATCTGTATGGCCTTTGCCCTGTTTCTTTTTTTAAGCTCAGGTCTTTACTCGCTAAGCTTACTAAGAGACAGTTATCTTTCCCAAAGCGCAGAAGACTTTTACACTGTCGGATTGTTCCATATCGTCATCCGATACATTTCCATCGGGTTTTTTGCACTAATGCTTTACACGGGTTACAACTATGTAAGGCAAGATTTCATCAAGATTGAGCTAAAAACCGTGTTTAATATTTTACTCCATGCGGCAACCTTATGGATTTTGAGTAGTGAACTTATCCATCTCCTCGAAATGGCGGGTACTTCTAATTCTTACAAATTGGGCCTTACGATTCTTTGGAGCGCATATGCCCTTTTCATGATAGTTGTAGGAATATCAAGATCCAAAAGATATCTACGTATTGCAGCTTTTATCATCCTTGGTATAACCATCTTAAAGCTCTTCTTTTACGATACATCGGATCTGAATACGATTGCCAAAACAATTGTATTTGTCTCTGTAGGAATTCTGCTTTTGGTCATTTCATTCTTGTACAATAAATACAAGCAAACCATTTCAAATGAGCCTAAAGAATAATCTTCTCCTTTTCGGACTCTTGCTCTCACTGGCTACTTCTGCTCAACTGAGACAGTACAAGTATTCCCGTGCTTTGAACGGCATAAATGATCAATGGCACAGCATAGTGCTGGATGATAAAATCTTTGATCATACTACTCAGAACTTAAATGATATAAGGATTTACGGGATCACTGCCGAGTCTGACACAGTTGAAGCACCATTCTTCTTGCAAGTGAAGGCAGAGAAAAGAGAGCGGAAGGCTGTTACTTTCAATCAAATTAATGTTTCCTCAGAAGGCCAGAACCATTATTTCACTTTTGAGATCCCTTCTTTGAAAGCGATCAATGAAATCAGCCTTGATTTCAAGCAGCGCAATTTTGATCAAAGGGTAAAACTGGAAGGCAGTCATAGCCAGAATGAATGGTACACGGTATTGGATGACTATCGAATTCTTTCAATCGATAATGACCTTGCCGATTATCAATTTACCAAACTCAAATTTCCATCTTCAAATTACACATACTACCGACTTCGAATAACATCACCGCAACGCCTCGAACTTGAATCTGCGAGCATTTCTTCAATCAATATTATACCCGGCGAGTCGACAGAGTATACCATTAGAAAGATGAACATAGAAGAATTGGATAAGACGAATCAAACTCAAATCGACCTTTCCTTTGATCAGCGTGTCAGATTGAATACTATCGAAGTGAATGTGGCTGATAGCTTCGATTATTACCGTCCGATTCAAATAGAGTATTTAAGCGATAGCGTGAAAACCGAAAAAGGATGGGTTTATCGATACAAAAAATTGACAAACGGAGTTCTCAACTCAATGGAGCTAAACAAATTCAGCTTCCGCGAGACTACGCTAAAAAAAATAAGAATCTTAATCGACAATCAAGACAATGAGCCACTCAAAATTGATGAGCTGCCGGCGAGTGGATTTGTGCATGAATTAATCTGCAGATTTACTGCCGAAGCCGATTATTATTTAGTCTACGGGAATGCAAATGCCGCACGCCCAAACTACGATATAGCGCGCTTTAAAGATAAAATCCCTCAAGAATTAGAGTCTTTAAAATTAGGAGCCGAAAAGGAAATCTCATCAGAGGCAGAATTGATTCAAGAACCTTTGTTTAAAAACAACATTTGGCTCTGGGTCACCATAATTAGCTTGATTGGAATACTCGGATGGTTTTCGCTGAAAATGCTCAAAGCGGATTGATCAGTCGCTAAATGTTATGGAACCAAACTTTTAATTCAATTAAATTGAATCAGAATCCTCTCTAAAGCCGAAGAAATTGGATTAAACTAATCACATCAACCCCTGAACTTCAATGAACAACCGAAAGCTCATACTATATATCTCCTGCTCAGTTGATGGCTTCATAGCTAAGCCAAACGATGATTTGAGCTTTTTGGAAAAAGTCCAAGTAGAAGGTGAAGACTACGGATATTATGACTTTATGTCAACAGTCGATGCCGTGATAGTGGGTCGTAAAACCTACGATTGGGTGATTGGTCAAGGGTATGAATTTCCGCACAAGGACAAAGAATCTTACATCATTACCCGTGAGGTAAAAGCTAAGGAGGGAAATGTGACTTTTTACAATGGTGATCTGATGAGCTTGGTGGAAAAACTAAAGTCAGTACCAGGGAAGAACATCTTTTGCGATGGAGGATCGAGAGTAGCCAATATGCTATTTAGGGAGAAGCTTTTTGATGAAATCATACTATCTATTATCCCCGTTATTCTTGGCAATGGCACTCCCCTTTTCGAAAAAGGCATTCCTGAAAAAGAGCTGGAATTGGTATCAAGTGAGTCTTTCAAAACAGGCTTGGTACAACTTCACTATAAAATGAAGTGATCTTTTTGGAGCCGATTATTTCCAAATAATTCAATTGATAGCGGACCAAACCATGTGAAATTTGAAGATTTCGCAAGACAAGTTTTAAACTTTGTGAAGTTTATGTTTTATCGTGTTTTTAGCACGCATAGGAACTTATTGATCCCTATCTTTGAGTCAAGCTAATTCAACCATAACTGCCTTATGCGCCGAATATATTTTCTGCTCATTTTCTTGTTTGCTTGGAGCCTCACGGCTGTTGGTCAGGAGGCTGATGTGAGCTCTAATCCCATTGATAGCATCCGACATCAAAGCAGCGGTGTGTTTACTAATCCGGTTTCAGCAAAAGAAGATCTCATCCACCCCAATCCATCCGAGGGAATCTTCAATCTTACTTCTGTAACAGAAGGAGACGATATAAGTGTATTTGACGGTACAGGAAGGATGGTGTTCAACACAAGAGGAGAAGAATCAAAGGTGAAGATTGACCTAACTCACCTTGAAAAAGGGATTTACCTCGTAATTGTGCGCGATCAGAATAAAAAGCTTAAGGTCAACCAAAAGGTGATGATTAAGTAAGCTTCCAACCAAGAGTCCCGATTAACTTGATTAAAATTTTTAGTAGAGAAATGTACGGTCATTTTCAATCAGGCATTATCAATTAAAACCAGAGGGTATTCTAGATCTTGTAATACCTCTCGATGCCGATTAAATACCGAATATTGTATAGAACCTTAAGTCTATTAAGTGCTAATACAGCATATTGACTTCTGATTAAAACTGAAAACTTTGAACTACCACAAAAAAAAGTTCCGTCCGATTTCTAATTCTGAAAACGGGGAGGTCTCAGATGATATGATCTTTTTCTATTCCCAGGAAGGAAATGTGCTGACTTGCATTTACAATGGTGCAAATATTATCAAAGGTCAACTCATCGGTTTGGTAGATACTGAAGGAAGAATAGAAATGCGTTACCATCAAGTAAATCGAAATGGAGAGTTGATGACAGGAATTTGTCAGTCGACTCCCGAGACGTTAGAAAATGGAAAAATACGCCTACACGAAAGATGGAGATGGACTTCAGGAGACGGCACCGCAGGTGAATCGATATTAGAGGAAATATGAAATCATTAGAATCCAAAAACGAGCAATGCATTATAATCTGTTCTTCCTCTTAATATTAATAGTACTCCTCGCCTCCTGTGACGGGCCCGGCATCAGATCTGACGATCTAAAATCTGCAGATCAAAATCGAGCTGAGGAGCCACAGGATCTGATTGAGCCGTTAAACGATGAGTTGATTCTAATCAAACTTTACGGTGTTTTTTTTGAGTCGCACAATGATGGAGATACCATGTTTTATTCTGAAGGGAAGATTACACTTGTAGACATGAATGGACAGGCTGAGGATATCGAATTCGATGAGCACGGAAATTACCTTATTGGAATGGGCATAGAGAATCAATACGAAATTCGATTTGAATCGCCCGATCATTACTCCAAGTTTCTGATAATAGATTCGCGAGGAATACCTGACTCACTCATAGGCGCAGGCTACTTAATGCCTACCGATATGAGCTTGCAGAAAAACGAAAACGAATTAGTGAATGAGTTGCTCACTCAAAACCCCATTGGAAAGGCTTCTATGAACCCTACCATCGGCGATTTCGATTGGGACTTGACATATACCGATTCTTTGAAGGCTGTTATCAAAACATTAGAATCAGGAAGTTCATTTCCATAACTAAAGAGCTCATTTTTTTCTATCTTGATTTACGAAAATTTCTGCGATGGGAGCAATTTCACATATGAATCAATTGTATCGAGAGAACATGCAAAAGCTCCGCTCGAGTAGATACAATAAGAAAAACAGCGGTAAATTCGCCAAACCCAATTCCTATAAGTCCTTTACCGGCAACCTCAACGTACCGGAACTCTCATTCCAAGAAAGGGAAAAACTCCGACGCGCCATTGAAGAGCGAAGTCGCAGACAGAGAATACGAATAATCACCGCTCTGTTAATCGGCAGCGTATTTTTAGCTTTAGCGATAGGCTGGCTCATTCAGACAATTCAGGCTTCAAGCCTCACTGAACAGATTGCCGAAGAGGATAACGTCGAATATCAAAAACAGGAATATGCACGATATCTCTCCTATGGTGATGAGTACCTAAATAAAAGTCAATGGTACAATGCCGCCTTTGAATACCGCACATCTTTGAAGTTCAATCCCGAAAGTGAAGTAGCGCTTTACCGCCTTACCTTTTCTCTAATGCGTTTATGCGAGGCGGAACAGCGAGGATGCGATGAAGCTGATAATCGGCTGAATACCTTACTTCAAAAAGGCTATAATCCTGAAGATCTTGAGGAATTAACACTGAGATGGGAAGGGATTCTACAGCGAAAGCCTTAACCGTGAATTGGGAATAATTAGCAAGCATCTCTCCTATTTGACTGATTATCAGAAAAAAATAATTTTATCAAAAGATAGCATCAGATAGAATTTGTACTACCTTTGGGGTCTATAATTAATATTTATCATGAATAAAGGAACAGTAAAGTTCTTCAACGAAACCAAAGGATTTGGATTTATCATTGAAGACGACAGTAAAAAAGAGCACTTCGTGCACGTATCAGGTTTGATCGATGAGGTCCGTGAAGGTGACGAAGTAGAATTTGACCTCAAAGAGGGCAAAAAAGGTTTGAATGCAGTCAACGTAAAAGTTGTTTAAGTCATAAATATCCTTTTAGTATGAAGCCCGTTTCCTTTTGGAAACGGGCTTTTTTTGTACTCAAATGATTCCATTCTGCCTTGACGCTGTAATTGAGCTACTTCAGAGCAAAATTTAAATACCTATTTTTCAAGCAGATATGTAATAAATAGGAAATTTCCTGAAAAAAAATAGGGATTTACCCCCCCTCTGTTTTTATGAATTGGTTTGATTACTTCATAGCTTGCTGAAAATTGAGAGATTTTCATGAGCAAAGAAGATGGAAACAGCGCTGAAATTGTATTTGCCGGGATGAGCGAAATTGAAATGGCTTTCTACGCAAAGTACAAACTCCCTCAGCATTCAAGAGAGATGAAAAAAGAATTGCTCTTGTATTTGGCATCCAAAGGGTTGGATAAGGAGAAAATAGAGACACTAACCTCATCACAGCTCTTCAAAAAGACCCACCCTTTAGGAACTTGTGTTAGATGTGGTAGCTATAAGGTCTATATGCACAACTCTGATAGTGCAAAGAAAAAAATACACTGTTTGATTTGCGGGTTTATCGAGGGCTCGAAGGGGCAAGGTTTTAGACTGTTAGATGTCTTATTCGGTCGATAAAAACGAAACGATATGTTCAACAAGCCCATCGCTCAGTGGCTTTTCAGGCTCTGAGTAAACTGCAATATTTGCCATTCTCTCTTCAGGTGCATCTTTGAGGACGTGATTCATTCCTTCAACTATATAAAGTTCTGATTTCCTTGTGGATTCGTGCAACTTCTCTGCCTCTCCCACTGCCACTTGGATGTCTGTAGTGCCGTTCACAATCAAGATAGGCTTTTTGAGCTTAGAGAATACTTCTCTGGGATCATAAGCAAACCAGGAAATCAAAAAGGGTTGAGTCTCTTTTCTGAATATAGTGTTCAAAGGCGGGCCTGGATCTGACACCATAAATCCTGCTTTCAAGGAATCCAGTTTTGGCGCCGCGGCGGCGGCCATAAATGGTGATTGGGCCTCTAACTGCGTGTAGATCACATCACTTGCCGAAACACTGATACCAGCTACAGAAATGAACTTATTCACCTTGTCGTCACTTGATACAAGCGCAGCAACCAACGAACCTTGGCTATGGCCAAGCGTGTATATCTGCTCGAAACGAGCATCGGATTTTAATCGTTCAAGCCAAGCCTTTCCATCCGCCACGAAGTCATCAAAGAGCAAGTCTTCCTCGCTTCCATTAAACTCGCTTTTGCCTATTCCTCGCTTGTCAAATCTTAAACTTGCTATGCCGTTCTCAGCCAAACCTTCGGCCACCATTTTTAATGAGTTATTGGTATACTGCACGCCTGTATTCCCATTTCGATCAGTCGGACCTGAACCGGAAAAGAAAAGGACGACACCCTTAGTTGGATTTTCTTCAGGCAAAAGCAGAGTACCTGAAAGCGTCGCGGAATCCGACTCAACAATGAGTTCGACTTCTTTTTGAGATAAAACGGTGATTGAAGTAAATAGTAGTATGATTGCAAGTTGAGTGCGCATAGAAGAAATTTTTATTTCCGATAAATCTAGGGTTTTGTTTGATGTGTAGGGATTCTATCCGAACCACATTTACTTCACATTTTTTGTCAAAAATGAATGAGTGATTAACAATGCTTCAGTAAAAATGCCGACCTTTGCATTGTGAAAAAGGTTGCGGCCATATCGCTTCTGATACTTCTTATTGCACCAATGCTTTCGAAGTTGTTCTTGGTGACAAATTACCTCTACCAGTACGATTACTACGTAAACGTGCTTTGCGAGAATAAGGAAAAGCCCGAGCTGAAATGCAACGGAACTTGTCACCTCGCCCAAGAGCTAAAAGTAGTAGAAGAAAAAGAGTCAAGCCCTGAACTTCCTGCGCAAGTTAAAGTGGAGCCACCTCTTTTCTACCAAGAGGTGGAAGAAGTGTTGATATCGGTGATCAATGAGCAAATCACCTATCCCGAGTCTTCTGCAAGCCACTACATTTCCCCTTTCCTAAAAGCCAGCTTGCCTCCTCCACGAGTGTGATGTAATTACCAATATCAAATTATTCACGACAGTAAACTACTGTTGTGTACTTCTTGTATTTACATCAACACATCAAAAAATGACGATTAAAACAATCAAGCTAGCCGCTATGGCCATTGCTATAGCCTTTCTATCAAGCTGTAATGACGACGATGATAACACTGATTCTAATCCCGCTCCCGCGGCAAAGGGAAGCATGTTCATCAAGTTTCAGCATGTATGGGGTCCGGCCCAAGAGGACTTTACCTTAAATACTGATCTAGTTCACCCGGGCTCGGGCGAAGAATTGCGATTCACAAAACTGCGCTACTATGTTTCGAATGTCCAATTGCAAAATGCCAATGGGGATACTTGGATGGAAGAAGAAAGCTATCACATCGTAGACGCCGAAAATATGGCAGGAGGAGAGGTTCAACTAAACCTTACGGATGTACCGAGTGGTTCATACACAAGCATATCTTATATGGTCGGTGTTGACTCTTTACGAAACGTGTCAGGTGTGCAGGAAGGTGCGCTTGATATCGCTGAGAACATGTTTTGGTCTTGGAACACGGGTTATATCTTTATTAAAGCCGAAGGACAAAGCGATGCGTCTGCTAATGGAGCTTTCACTTACCACTTAGGAGGATTTGAAGGTCCGTTTAAGGCGAACAATTCGATGTTTCACGATTTTCAAGGCGCTACTTTAGAGATATCGCCGAACGATAATCCTTCAGTTCATTTGATTGTTAACCCAGCCCGTTTTTGGCACGGAGGATATTCTACTGAGCAGACACCTATGGTACATATGCCCGGAGAAATGGCCTCTATACTAGCCTCAAATTTTACCGGAGGATTTGTTTACGATCACATTCACAATTAATTGATCTCGATGAGAATCACCTTAGCACTTGCACTGGTGGCGCTCTTAGTATCTTGTCAGAATGATAAACAGGAACCTCCGACTTCAGAATTTTCTGTCTTCGAGGTTCCTGCTCATTTTCCCGATCCGGTTTACGATTTCGATGGAAATCCGATAACCGAAGAAGGCTTTAAGCTCGGGCGAAAGCTCTTTTACGACAAGAGACTCTCAAGAGGATCACAAGTTTCCTGCGGTAGTTGTCATGCACAAGTTCACGCTTTTGCCGACCATGGAGTTCCGTTGAGTTTCGGAGTAGATGGCAAAGAGGGGAAGCGAAATTCACCTGGTTTATACAACCTGGCTTGGACGGAAGCTTTCATGTGGGATGGTGGTATCAACCACATTGAAGTGATGCCGGTTGCTCCCATTACCGATTCTGTAGAAATGGATATTTCTCTGGCCGACCTGTTGGATTACCTTCAGAACGAAACCGAATACCCCGAGGAGTTTGAGACTGCTTTCGGTTCAAACGAAATCACCACGACCAACCTTCTCAAAGCATTGGCTCAATTTCAGGGCTCGATCGTTTCTGACGGAAGTCGATACGATCAATACCTCAAGGGCCTATACATCCCTACTGAACAACAAATGCGGGGAATGGACCTTTTCGAAGCCAATTGCTCAGGATGCCATGCAGGCGTTTTACAGACCGATTTCTCTTATAGAAATAATGGACTAGATTCTGATTTCACCGACTTGGGTCGAGGAAGGGTTACACAGAATCTTGCTGATAATGGAAAGTTCCGCGTGCCAAGTCTGCGCAATGTGGCACTCACCAATCCCTATATGCACGACGGAAGGCTTTTCACCTTAGAGCAAGTCCTCGACCATTACAGTGAGGGAATTGTGGCATCCGAAACACTCGATCCCGTTTTGGCTAATGGTATCCCATTATCGGAAGACGAGAAGGAAGACATCATTGAATTTTTATACACTCTTAGCGATTTCGAGCTCTTGGGAGATCATCGCTTTTCAGAACCTGCAAAATGAGTTTACGCAACATCATTCTGATTTTATTCATAATGCTCTACGCTCAAAGCACAAAGGCATGCGATGCTTGTGGCTGTGCCATGACTGGTAATTACGGAGGGATATACCCACAGTTTACGAAGAACATCTTCGGAGTGCGGTATGGCAATCGAAGTTTTGACCACCCCAATACCGATTTCAATTTCAACGGTTCAAGCCGTGTTCTGCGCGATGAGTTCAACTCGATGGAAGTTTGGGGGAGATTTTACCCCCACCCTCGAATTCAGGTTTTTGCTTTCGTGCCGTTTCGCAATCATACGCGAGAAGAAACTGAGCGAACCACAACTATTTCAGGAATAGGAGACATTACCCTTTCGGCCAATTACACCCTATTTAATACTGCTGACAGTGCCAAAGCAAAAATCAGTCATGCTTTATTGATCGGTGGAGGCATACAATTGCCCACGGGGAAATACATGCAAAAAGATGAGCTCAAAATAACTCTGCCTGCTCAATTTCAGGTAGGCTCAGGAGCATTCGCGTACAGCCTCAATGCGAACTACACCCTCCGATATGGCAAGTTCGGTCTCAACACAGACCTCTTCGCCAAGTTTAATGAAGTGAATGAACGCACTTACGAGTTTGGAAATCAGTACGCGGCTACGGGTTCTGTGTTTTATAAAATGAATGGCTCGGGTACAGCATTTTTACCCAACATCGGTATGTCATACGAATACTACGAACAGGACACTGAGTTCGATGTCTCAAAAGATGACACAGGTGGTGATGTCGCCTTGGTCAACCTTGGCCTGGATGTCTATTTGGATCGTCTTTTTTTTAGCGCTTCCGCTCAAATACCGGTTATGCAAAGTCTCCCCTATTCTCAACCAGCCAGTGCAAACCGATTCAATCTCGGTGTGGCTTACCTTTTTTGAATTGAGGTTTTTCTAAAGCAAAGGCTGCTCAATCGCTTAGAGCACGAATCGCCAAATCAACTTAGCCAAGATCGTTCCGCGTTCGGGATCAAGTTTACCCGATTGGGTATCGTAAATTTGATTGACAATCAAGAAAAAGTCTGTTCCAATTTTGGGTATCACCTGCAACCGGAAGTTCACGTTCAGCTCATCATTGGCAGTATTCCACTGATTCAATAAGGAGCCGAATACATTTGGCGAGAAGGCATATTCAATTCTGGATCCTACTAAATCCGTTTCAAAATTACCGTCAGGTAAATCGATAATGTTCTTTTCATACCGTAGATTAATATTGAAATTATTCGATGCTCGCCAGAGTATTGAGGAAGTACTTTGAAAAGTGGTACCGGTAAAAAACTCACCGAATTGAAAACGAGTATCCAAGCTTAACTCCCTCCCTTTGAAAGTCTGAAATCTGGCACTCCATGCATTCCACCAGTAGGTCTCTTTGGGAATAATCACCCCGGGAAAGATTTCAAAATCTTCAATCAACCCTTCAGCACGATTGAGGTAACTGAAAGAGACTGATTCCCCCTTTCGGGTATCGAATGCCAGAAAGCGCACCTCATACTCAAACGATTGAAGCTCCTCCGTGTCGTCATACTGCGTGTAGGTAATTGTACCCGGTGAGAAATCAAATTGTCTGATCCATGTAAAACTCTTTGTCGGCCTTGGCCGCAAACCTATTGTAGCGAAGTACTCTCTGAAATTTGATCTTCGCTCAAGTCCTACTTCGGGCTCAAAGGGTATCGGGCTGCGCTGCATACTCGTAAAAATATTGAGCTTGTCATTGGGATATTGAGCGAATACCCTATATGCCCATGCCTTATTATCAAAACCTTCATCTGTATTGTAAGTTTGAATAAAGGCTCCACCAACATCGAGATTTCGGTTTCCCAAAAATCGTGGAGTGCTGAAGCGACCATTAACCCCTGTAGTGGTGTGCCAACGGCCCTCATTGATTTTGTTCACCGTCATGGCCCCTATAACACTTTGCTCTCCCACATCTTGCCGCCAACTGGCAGTAGTAAAGTTGGTAGAGGGAGTATTATCAGCAGCAGCAGTCTGGATACTCATCAAGCCTAAGGTGCTATTCTGCTCTTTTCCTAAAAGTCGACCACCCGCTATAATGGGTACCGTTTCAAAATTATCACTCAACCCAATCCTTCGTGTGTAAAACGGGACAATCCGGTTTCCCCCAAAACCGAAATCAAAGAAGTCGTTTCCTTCCAAGAAAAACTCGCGTAGCTCTGGAAAAAAAAGTGGAAATCTCGTAAGATTGATCTGTTGCTGATCGGACTCAACTTGGGCAAAATCGGTATTGAAAGTTAGGTTCAATCGATACGATGGGGAGAGCAAAGCATTGATATCGCCCCCGGCATTGATCACACCGTCTTCATCTCCATCTACTGACTCAGCTCCACCCAGCACATAAGGCTTCACTTCGATAAATCGCTCATCTCTCAACTGCTTCAATCCACGTAATTGACCTGCTTGATTTACGTCGGTAATATCAAAATTACGCCCCCACCCTTGCCATCTTGACTGTTCTCGCTTACGGCGAATATTTCGTTCAAAGTTGATTCCCCATATCTGTTCACCCCGTTCAGGCCTGTACTTTAATGCGAAAAATGGAATCTTGAATTCGGCAAACCACCCTTCAGCAGTTCGAGTGGTACGCACGTCCCAAACTCCATTCCAATAGGTATCGGTCGAACCACCATTATTGAATACCTGAAGATCAGCTCGGGCCGCATTGGGGTTAGTGACAAACATGAAGCCATTTCTCTTGTCAAGGTAGGTGTCAATGATGATGATAAAGTTGTCATCCAGATTGTAGTCAAAGTCGCGACGGAGTTCCTTCGCGACAATCTTATCAGGCTCAGAGTCATATGCCCAAACGCCGATATAGAGATTGTGCTCATCATATAGAATGGCCACCTCGGTTCTTTCGGTTGCCGGCTGTCCCAGGATCAACTCACGCTGGGTAAATTGATCAACCTTTTCCGCATTTTGCCAAACGGCTTCATCGAGTTTTCCGTCCAGCTCAATGCTCGCAGCAGTAGGTAATGCATTGACAGAACTGCCCGTTACGCCTTGCGAAACGGCTAGCTTTGACAGCACGATAGTACATATGAAAAGAAGGGTGGCTCTTCCAAACATGGCCGCGAAGATACCTAAGAGTGCGTAAAGGACAGACCAAAAAATCACGTTCAAAAGGGAATGAACTGAACTTGAATCTCTTGGCTTGAAATTAATCTTTCTGTTTTTCTCACCTTTGCAGTTCTTGAAAAATTCCCGTTTATGAAGGCCTTCTATATCTTATTCCTCTTTCTGCTGTTTTCTTGTAAGTCTGGAAAAGATGTATCAACTTTCAGTTACGCTGAGCTGAGTCCAGAGTTGACCGAGTTGGTCAAACTCCTTGTGGAGACAGACTATATCGGTACTCAATCAATTGGTCGATCCAATGAACCTTCAGTGGCATACGCCAATCGAGAAGCTCTACTATCAATTGCTTCCGAGGATGAACTGATTCTACTGATCAATCATCCTGAAGGTGAGGTGGCAGCTACTGCTTTTGAAGGATTAGTGAGAAAAAATTACAGTGACCTGGACCTGAAAGAGGAGTTACTCAATCTGAGTAAAGGTGATCGCCTATTGAGCTATTTAAAAGGAGACGTCGTTTTCGTCATGCCCGCCCTTGAGTATTCATATGTTATAATTTTGGGAAATGAATTGGATGGAAACTTCAGTGAAAATACAATAGTGAATATTGGTTTGAGCGAAGCAGAAAAGGCATTCGTAGAAAACAGAATCATGGCCATTCGGCAAACAATGTAGTTAAGACAGTAAAAAAGTTTTAGAATCCCCAATATTGATTTTAAGAATCCTCTTATTGATTCTGATTGTCGCTAATCTTATCGCCTTAGAATTGATTGTCCTGAAAACCAAGGGGTACCCTACTCTCCTGAAGAATTTTTTTAGGCCTTTACAGATGAAGCTGCTCAACGAGCATTGACACTAAGCGTAAATGGTCTTCAGAATGGCAGAGGATGAAAATATTGGTCTACGATAAATCAGGACGATTACTCGACCGGATTCTAGACAATAGCAATAAAACTTCCACTTTCAGCCTTTCTGAATATGCCAAAGGCGGATTTTAACTGAAGTGAGGAGGCCTTTAAGGAAGTGGACTGAAAAAGTAATAGGCGAGTAAATCTTCATTTGCATTGTGTTTATCAAACACCATGGTTCTTTCATCGGAATACACTGCTGATTCGTCGAATATTTTGGCGTGTGATAAAATATCCCGTTACATTAGAAGCGGTCTCACAAGAATGCTCACAGCCGTATGAAAAAGAATTTTACCCTCTTTTCACTTTTTGTCCTTGTCTCTTTACCTCATTTTTGCTCAGCTCAGGATTATCTTGGAAGCTGGACATTAGATTGGTCTACAGTAACGGAACGTGATGAACAGAATAGTGCTATGGTTTCTGAAGATATGGAAGCTTTAAATACAGAATCCGATAAAAATCCTGTTTGGGTGTTGAGTCAGGACTCTCTGAAAGTTTACCAAAGCAATGCTCTGATCAGCTCAGCAGAAATCAAGTGGACCAGAGACAACAGGTTCGAAATAGTTGATGAAGAGAAAAAGAAAAACCCTGTTCATTATATTGATGAGATTGATGACGGGAAAATTAAGATGCGTACCGGTTACTCCGACGCAGAGCTTTACCTTAGAAGACTCTAAAAAATATTGGTTAAAAAAAATGCGCTCAGATCGGGCGCATTTTTTTTGCAATTGTTTTGATTGTAAAACTTATTTCTCGTTGTAGACGTGAATATCTCTCTGAGGGAAAGGAATACTTACACCTGCAGAGTCAAATGATTTCTTCACCTTCTCTGACATTGAGTTTACAATATCCCAGTAGTCAGAACTTTGAGACCACGCTCTTACGCGGAAATCAACAGAGCTATCGTTAAGATTCTCAATAAAAACTATCGGTGCAGGATCTTTCAGCACTTTATCTTCGGCTGTAATGAGCTTCATCAAGATTTCTTTCGCTTGGTCGATATTATCATCGTATCCGATTCCAAAAGTGAAATCTATTCTACGTGTATCGTGAAAAGAGAAGTTCTTCACGGCATTGTTACTCAAATCTCCGTTGGGAACAATGATTTCCTGATTTGTAGGAGTCGTGATGTATGTGTAGAAAATTTGAATTTCGCGAACAGTACCTGAGTGGCTTCCGGTATCGATAAAGTCTCCTACTTTAAAAGGCTTCAAAAGCAAAATCAATACTCCGCCCGCAAAATTTGCCAAACTCCCTTGAAGCGCCAAACCAACTGCTAAACCAGCGGCTCCAAGTACGGCAACAAATGATGTCATTTGAACTCCCAACATACTGACTACCGAGATGATCAACATAACCTTAAGAAGTGCGCCTACCAGCGACTTTAGAAAAGGCTGAAGTGATTCATCTACCTCTCGTTTGCTCATCGTTTTACCGAGTACTTTCACAATTCTCTTGATCACCCATAAGCCAACAATTAGAAATATAATTGCCAACAACACTGTACCTCCATAGGTGACGATCAATTCTGTCAACTGATCCATGTAAGGTTCTAAACTTGATAAATCCATGTTCTTTGTTTTGAAATTTTCGGCGAAGGTAATCATCGCAATCAAAATTGCCTCTTGTATTTTGAGAAATACATTGCTTTCACCTTGAGCATGTTATTGGGCGCCTTAAGTTATTCCTCATATGCTATCCAGGTTGATTGATCTCGGTAACGATAACTTATGACTCTTTCTTTCCAATTCTGATTAACGAGCGGGAAACACGAAATGATCCAAATAGAAGGCTCTTGCGAAAAGCGGCTATTATATTTACACCAGGATCGGTTCGCGCTTCACTCTGCGATATAAGTACGAATGGAAAATGCTTCGTTTGGCAAATCGGTGCTGCTTGTCACTGTTTACGAACTTCTGGAACACGTTGCCCTTCACGCCAAAGTACTCATATGCGGTACCGTCCGTGAAGCTAATTTCTAATAGCAATCCTTTGTGCTTGAAATCGGCAATGCGAGAATTGGTAATCGTATTCGTGTACTCAGCAAGCTGCGCTTCTTTTGTTGCAGGAGCAATACTCACCAAAAAGTGGTACCCGTCTATGATAACTTGACTTTTAAGCCCGGCCTCTTCCTTTTTCGCTTCATCTTGAAATTTATCAGGATGCCACTCTTTAACGAGATTCCTGTACGTCTTTTTAAGTTCCTTCAACTCCAAATCTCCTTCTATCTGAAAGAGTTTCTTGTATTCATTGATGCGCTTCATGCCCGTCCGATTTCAAAATAGTCCGCGAAGCTATTCCTATTATTTGGATTGATGCAGATTAAATAGGGAATTCGTGAAAGCAGCTAATTTGACGAGCCTGTAGTTTACGCAACCACCTCACTGTCAAAACAGAAGAACTTGGCCGTATTGGTGCACTTTCCTCTTAAAGTGATGGGTCGTAAGAGAACTTTTCTTCGGGTACAATAAATTGACCGTCAGGCGTGCGAATCATCAGGTAGAATTCTTTGCAAAGGAAGTTGATATTATGACGGAATCGGCTTTGCGAAAAGTGACATTCCCAAGCGTGGTAAGCCAGTCTTTTGAGAGCATTCCAGGAGTTGGTATTCAATCCTCCGGGGCGAGGAAAAGAGTTGATGTATCGGTAAGCATCAGATAAATTTTTCATGGTGTTTGTTTTTTGTGATGATCCAAAGGTCAAGGTGCAGGACGTAATCTATTTACGTTGCAGAAAAAACTTATATTTCAAGTAGTTGGAAGTAGTAAAGTGCTCGATCTTCTCGACCTGGTTCTACTTGAAATTTCCTGATGCGAGTACTGAAATCAAGTCCTTGAAGTGTGAGCGGTTTCCCCAATAGTTTAGGAATCGAGATCTCTGCGAACTTTTTGGTCGACATTAAGAAATCACCCATCTTCTCAGCTATTGAGTTACGCTCTTTATTATCTACGGCCACCATCAATATTTGATTGAATTGCTCAAACGTAAGTCCAATAATGAACTCACAGCGCTTCTCCCCCAACCTATCACGACAAATCAGAAAGATGGGCGGGTAACCTTTCACCTTAGGATTGATCAATAATTGGTGAACAAGAAACTGTTGGAAGAAATAGTTTTTGCGGTAAAGCGAATATCCAAGATCTATCATTTCGTTTGATTTTGGAGCAATGTCAAATCCGGAGTCGTAACCTATTTACGTACTGATCATATTCAATTACCTTTCGCAAAAAACCTTATGAAAAAGCTCCTTTTCATTTTTTGTTTTTCAGCTTCTACCTTATTCGCTCAAAATCCTGTTGAAGTTGTTCAAGCGCAGCTAGACGCATACAACAGTCAGGATATTGAATCCTTCGCAGCAGTATTTGCAGAGGACGCAAAACTGTACATGAACCTCGGCGATACGGTTCCAACTATCTCAGGTCGTCAAGAAATCAAAAGGCGGTATGGGGAAATGTTCAGAGCTAATCCAAACAACAAGTCCACCTTGATTGGAAGGATGACTCAAGGCAACTTTGTGTTTGACCATGAATGGATCACCGGTCGGGATAAGCCACTAAAAATCATGGCAATTTATGAGGTGGAGAATGGCTTGATAGTCCGTTGCTGGTTTCCCAGGTAATCAATGCTTTTCACGAAGCTTGTCAAAAACCCGCACTACGGCGGGACATACTTCCGTATTTTTCAAAGAGAGATTGAGAATCTGCTGAAAGCGCTTGCGATTGGTATGAGGATATTCTCGACAAGCGGTAGGACGGCTTTCATATACCGAGCAATAATTATCGCTTCCCAAAAAGGGACAAGGTGCCGACTTGAAAACATAATCCCCATCCGAATCGAGAAACATATATGTCTCGATCACAGTTGACGGGCGCATTCGGAGGTGCTTGGCAAGGCGCTCCACATCCCGCTCTTTCATGCCTGGACTGGTTGTCTTACAGCAATTTGCACATTTCAGGCAATCAATCTCTTCAAAAACTTCATCATGGGCGGTATGCGCTTCGGAATCCAGCTGCCTCGGATTCTTCTGCTTCAGCTTTTGAACCAGCTTTTTGTTGGCCTTCTTTTTGTTGCTACCGTCCTCTAAAATCTCCTGATAATGCATAAAAACAAAGGTATAACCAAAGTTAAGTTCTCGCCAGTTAAGACATTCTCAATACTCGTAGTACTGATCCTTTTGATTATTTCCGGAAAACTAAAGGCACAGAATACCTTCTTTCTTCAAAAGGCATTTCAATCTTGTTTGGATCATCCGAAGATTCAACCCCATCTTAAAGCGGTGTCTTTCGACCATCACGAAGAAGTATTGGCAATAGTGAAAACTAATTATGTCACTTCGGAGATAAAGTTGACTCAATTTGGCAAAGAAGCAGTAATATCAAATGATACCGATCTATTCTTTTACGGAATAGAGGATTACGTGAGACTCTCTGATATAAGTACCGATAAAGAAAAGATTGCCCTAACTATTCAGGCGGGAATAGAATTCACGTGTACATATGATGAAAACAAGGGTAAAGTAATCAAGGTTATCAAGTCGGGTGAAGAATGAAAAATGGCATTCGAGCTGTCATTGTAGTAACTTTACCTATTCAAAATTACCGGCTATGTCTTTTCGCAACTTATCTATTCTGCTGTTTGCTTGCTTTGTATTCACTTCATGTGAAGAAGACAAACTGGCGAAATACGAGGGAATTTGGGAAGGGGCTTACATAGGGGACGAAGAAGGAACCTGGAAAATACGGATCCAAGATAATGGTGTTTCAGAAGGTGTAGCCTACCCTTCAGGCAATGAAGGTGATCAATCATTTGTTTTCGTGGGGTCTGTAAATGAAGAAGGTGAATTAGTAATGAGTGCCACTGTTTTTGGAAGAGTAGCGATCTATGAAGCGTTTCTGACAGAAACAGATCTATCAGGTTCTTGGTCGGATGAAGAAGGTGACTTCTCAGGAACTTGGTCTGGCACAAAACGTAAACAAGAAGATCAATTCCCATATGGTCTTCTCCTCAATCCGTAGAGTCAATTCATAGCACTTTGCTTTTCAGAAGTGGTATAAAATGTACTGATATTAAGTATTCTTTACCCTCGCTCCTTATCTTTCGCTCGTGAAGTACATTTATGAAATTATGCTTGGAATTAGTATCGTGCTTATTGGCATTGTTATCTATGCGTGGTTCCAAATCGACAGTTTTACCTGGAAGGATATCAAGAGCACAGTACTTTCTACAGTTACCGTTTCCTGTTTAGTTTTTGTATTCGGGTCTGAGTACTCGAAGAACAGGAAGCAAGGAGCTGAAAACCAATCAGAACAACATTGACATGAACGAACAATTAGGGTGCATTGCTATACCGCTGGCTCCTGGACGACGAGAGCCAAGCGACAAGAGTGAAATGATCACACAGCTTCTTTTTGGTGAAGTTTATCAAGTTCTGGAAGAGCAAAAAAAGTGGATATTGATTCGAAACGAAGCCGATCAATATGAATGCTGGATAGATCGGAAGCAACACTCAGCTATTTCAGAAAAGTTGAATTTGGGCCAGACCATCCGATCCACAATTGCTCCACTAGTCAGCGAAAATCAAACATGGTTTTTACCGGCAGGATCCAAAGTAAACCATGGCATGTTTTCAATAGGTAAACGGAAATTCTCATTTGACGGTCCAAATGATCCCATAAAAAAAGATCCCATTCTATACGCCAATCAATTGTTGGGAGCCCCATATCTCTGGGGAGGTAAGTCTATTCTCGGTATCGACTGCTCGGGGTTTGTCCAAGTCGTTTACTCTTGCTGTGGAATTCAACTGCCTCGAGATGCCTACCAGCAAGCAGAGGTTGGAGAAACTGTAGATTTTGTAGAAACTGCTCGGGCAGGAGATTTGGCCTACTTTGATAACGAAGAAGGACGCATCACTCACGTCGGGCTCATGTTGGATGGCGAGCACATTATTCATGCAAGTGGATCGGTAAGAATCGACCGAATTGACCACGAAGGAATCTACAATAGCGAAACTGAATCATACAGTCACAGGCTAAGAATAGTTAAGCGCGTTATTCAGTAGTAAAATACATCCAAAATAGTTAGTACCTTTTGGACTGTACTTTAGACCGAAAAGAATGATTCCAATATTACTTAGTGCTCAAACGCCCACCCATATTGATCCCGGGCAAGGAGACCAATCGATCTATCTATGGGAAAACCCTGCTTATCTCATTCCCATCGTATTGCTATTGGCAGCCATCATCCTGTTTTTCTGGATCAGAAAAAAGAAATAATCGTCTTGACGACTAACCTGTCGTTATCCCCTATTCCAGGCTTTCCAACATGAGGTAATAAAGAGAAGCCGAGGCGACTTCGAATAAAAGACTAGTTGCGATTTGTCCGCTCTCGCTCTCTTTTGCTAAGTAATAGCAATAAGGAGAACTACCCCCAGGGAAATTTGCAGGTTCTCGTGTGGTGAAATAGATGTGGTCCTCCTTAAATTTAGCACTCAAGGAAGTCTTGGCTTCTTCATTTTCGCCGAAACGGTATGTGATTTGAATTTCAAATTCTCTGCCTACTGACTCTAACTCCTTCCCAAGGGCTGATTCCTTTTTCACCCCGTCACTTATCTCAATATAATCTGATTGTGCCTTGACTACCGGCATTAGCTCCGTGCGGTAAGGTCTAAATTGAAATGCGGCTCCTTTTCCTGCAGGGATAAGAACCCTCTCTTCCAATGCTCCGTCTGCTAATCTGTATGCGCTTTGAACAAGTGAACCATTTTCAAAGAAGAGAGTCTCCGTGAGATCAAAATAGACGGGGATTTCACTCTCGTTCAGGAAATACAGTTTAACGGGAAATCGATTTCCATTAAAATCAAAGTCAACATAAATAAGTGAGTCAGACACGTAATAATGTTCTGAATCAGTGGTTTTTGGCAAATCAGAACTAAGGTAAACATACTGGTAATTCGTGCAGGAAGCCATGAGTATAATGGCAGTAAATAAAAAGAATAAGCGGCGGAGCATAGCTGTTGTTTTTGTAAGACTCCCAAGTATTGTGCCGAATGGTTAACAATACTTAACTGCCTATGTTATGTCATACATAGGTTTCCCATCAAAGGAAGAAGCTATATTCGCATCATCATGAAAAATAAGATTCTCCCGATTGCATTAGGGGCAGTGGCAGTCATTGCTCTCATTTACTTTCTTACCTCCGCGTCAGATTCTGAATCGACTGGAGTTATGGCTACCGCGAAAAAAGGAAAATTCGTAGTGGACATAACAACCACAGGGGAGCTTGAGGCAAAAAATTCAGTTCAAATTCTAGGACCTCAGGGAACGAGAAACTATCGTATTTGGAACATGACGATTCAGGATATTATCGACGAAGGTACATTCGTAAGAAAAGGTGATTATGTCGCCCAGCTCGACCCAACAGAACTGACCAATAAAATTAAAGACAGTCAGTTAGAGATGGAAAAAATTGAATCACAATTTATCCAGACAAAACTGGACACCACTTTGGAGATGCGAAAATCAAGAGATGAGTTGATCAACTTGAATTATGCCGTAGACGAAATGCAGCTCAAATTGGATCAAAGTCAGTATGAACCGCCCGCTACCATTAGGCAAGCCGAAATCGATTTAACAAAAGCCAAGCGTGCCTACGAACAAGCCAAAGAAAATTACAAGATCAAACGAGAACAGAACATTGCCAAAATGCAGGAGGTGACCCTTAATAAACAAAAGGAGCAGCGGAACCTAGACGGCATGATGGCACTGATGCAGTCTTTCACCATCACAGCTCCTGAAGATGGAATGTTGATCTATAAGAAAGATTGGAACGGTCAATCCGTTGGAAAAGGATCTCAAATCAGTGCTTGGGATCCGGTGGTAGCTACCCTACCCGACTTGAGTACTATGATTTCCATCACTTACGTGAATGAAGTCGATATCAGAAAAGTAAAAGAAGGTCAACAGGTAGAGCTCGGGTTGGATGCTTTCCCTGAAAAGAAACTAAGTGGAGATGTGATCAAGGTGGCTAATGTAGGAGAGCAGCGCCCCAATTCTGACGCAAAGATTTTTCAAGTTAACATTGTTCTGAATGAGCGTGATGATTTACTGAAACCCTCTATGACCACCAGTAATCAAATCATCACAGATACTCAAGAAGAAGTGCTTCATATTCCTATTGAAGGATTGTTCAATCAAGATGACTCAATAACCTATGTATTTAAAAAGTCAGGGTTGAGCGTTGAAAAACAGGAAGTGATGGTAGGTGCTACGAACACGAATGAGGTCGTAATTTTGGCTGGCTTGAACGAAGGAGATCAGGTGTTCTTGAATCGAATTCCCGATATGGATGACGACAAAGTGAATTTAATCGCTGAAATGGACGGCAAGAGAAACGAGAAAAAGAAAACAATAGAGGAAGAAGAGATTACAGCCAAAGACCAAAAGGAAGGCAGAGGTGGCAAACGTGGTAAGGGAGGTAAAAGACCATCAGGTAAATGATCGACGAAAGACTCAAAGCGAACTTTCGCATAGCGCTGGAGGCGCTGATCAGCAACCAAACCAGAAGTTTACTAACCGCGTTAGGAATCATTTTTGGGGTAGCGGCGGTAATTTCTATGCTGGCAATCGGAAACGGAACTCAAGCCGAGATTAACGAGCAGATGAAACTCGTAGGTGTTAACAACATCGTAATAGAGCCTGTGATTGAGCAGAAAGAGGAGAATCTCGATGAAAATGTTGGAGGGAAGGAAAAAGAGAAGTTTTCTCCTGGTTTAAGGCTTGTTGATGCGAAGTCTATCAAAGAGATTATTCCTAGCGTGAAGAAAATAAGTCCCGAAATAGTTTTAGAGACATATATAATCAGCAATGGAATAAGACGATCTGCAAAGCTCGTAGGTGTAGAGCCGGTATATTTCGAGATTTTCAATTTTGACGTTTCTGAGGGCGAAATGTTCAATGAATTTCAAGTTGAAGTTGGCGCACCTGTTTGCATCATCGGAAAATCAATTAAGAATAGATTTTTCCCTACTGAGAATGCCATTGGAAAAAAACTCAAAGTTGGACCGAGATGGCTTGAGGTGATTGGAGTCTTAGAGCAAAGACTCATTAGCGAAAGCAGTGTGAGTAGTCTGGGGATTCGCGATTACAATATGGATGTTTACACCCCTCTGGAAACAGTGCTTATCCGCTATGAAAATCGTGATATGGTTACCAAAGCGATGATTGAGCAAGCCAATGCTTCTGGTAATGGAGAAGAAGGTGAAAGCAATCAAAGTAGTTCGGCCAAAAACTACCATCAAATTGATCGCATGGTGGTCCAAGTTGAAAAGACTGAACTCCTTTCCCCTATCGCAGATGTTATCAGCCGCCTTTTGGAACGAAAACATTTCAATGTAATTGACTATCAAATTGAGATTCCCGAGCTTCTTTTAAAACAGCAAAAAAGGAACAACGAACTTTTCAATTACGTGCTCGGCGCGATTGCAGGGATTTCACTGCTCGTAGGTGGGATTGGCATTATGAATATCATGTTGGCGTCCGTATTGGAACGGATTAAAGAAATCGGACTTCGATTGGCACTCGGTGCAAAGAAGCAGGATATCATCCATCAATTTATGTTTGAGTCTGTACTCATTAGTATTTCAGGGGGGTTGATCGGAGTGGTACTTGGTGTCACCATGGCTTTTCTCGTATCTGAATTAGCAGACATAAATACAGTTATATCATTCAGCTCTATTCTTATTTCTTTTGGTGTTGCAGCAGGTGTAGGTTTGGTTTTTGGAATTGCCCCCGCCCGTCGCGCAGCTATGCAAAACCCTATCAACTCATTGCGCTATGAATAAATATGTATTGGTCGGTCTCTTTCTAGTAAGTGCCACTTTCTCTCAGGCGCAAATAATGGATACTTACAGTCTTACCGATGTTATTCTTTTGGCCAGAGGTCAATCGCCATCCTCGAAACAAGCTGAAACCAGATTGGAAAATCGATACTGGCAATACCGGCTTTATAAGTCAAATTACAATCCACAACTTGCACTTAGAGGAAACATTCCCGGATACAACCGCGACTTCCTAAGCAACCGATTAGACGACGGTACCATTGTCTTTCAAGACAGAGAGCAGCTTAACTCCAGTCTCAATTTAGGCTTGAACCAGCCCATTGCCCTTACGGGCGGTAATGTCTCGGTCAATTCGAGTATGAATTACTTCAATGACCTCAACCAAGACTTGACAAGATTCAATACTACAATGGTCAATATCCAATTGGATCAACCGATTTTTGGTTTCAACGATCTAAAATGGGACAAACGTACTGAACCGCTTCGCTACGAAGAAAGCCAAAGAGGCTATGTTGAAGAAATGGAATTTATCTCCCGAGAAGCCTCTGGTAGATTTTTTGACTACTTGAGTGCGCAAATCAACTATGAAATTGCTCAATTTAACCTGCTCAACAACGACACCATCTATAAAATCGAGCAAGGCCGCTACAATATCGGAACCACAAGTAAGGATAAGTTACTGCAAGTGGAATTGCAGCTGCTTCGATCTCAGCAAGATGTATCGCAAGCATTGTTGGATCTGGAGACTTCAAGTCTGCAACTTAGATCTTATCTCGGCCTAAATAATGCGGACACGATCTTCTTGAATATTCCCGATGGAATACCTGAATTTGAAATCTCTTTGCAAGACGCCTTGGTTTATGCCAAAATGAATCGCTCAGATTACATTGCTTTTGAGAGACAACGTATTGAGGCTAGTCGCGAAGTAGCTCAGGCGAGGGCGCAGCGGTTTCAAGTTAATTTGTCTGCCTCATACGGTTTGAATAGTGCCTCCAGCATGTTAGACGAAGCTTACCAAGATCCCAACGATCAGCAAAGATTTGATGTAGGTCTGATCATTCCGATATTAGACTGGGGGCGAAACAAAGCGAGAATGCAGACGGCATTGGCAAATCGCGATTTGTCCAATTTCGTGATCGATCAAGATATTCAGAATTTCGAACAGGAGATAATAACTCTCGTTCGTAGATTTGATGTGCTTCGCCAGCAACTAGTCATATCGAAGAAATCTGACGAAGTAGCCGCCGAGCGCTACAATGTGGCACAAAATCGATACCTAACAGGAAAAGTTGATATTACAAACCTCAACATCGCCCTTTCAGAGAAGGATGCGGCAAAAAGGTCCTATGTGACTGCACTTAGAGACTTCTGGATTGCTTACTTCGACCTGCGCAGACTAACTCTCTATGACTTTGCAGCAAAAGATCTGCTTTACAAACCCGAAGAAGAAGATTAAAGAACGGCATCATGGCTGACGTACACGAACCATCTGTTCGCTCGTACAATATGAGTCGGGTGAAGGGCAAGAATACGAAGCCGGAAGTTCAAGTTAGGAAATACCTTCATGCGGCAGGGTTTCGCTATACCCTTCACGGGAAATACAAGGGGAAGAAATTACCGGGAAAACCGGATATTATTCTACCTGCTTACAAATCCATTGTATTTGTGCACGGGTGTTTTTGGCATGCTCACAAGGACTGTAAATTTTTTAGAATTCCTGATACACGATCAAACTTCTGGAAAGAAAAATTGCTAGGCAATCGGCTAAGAGATACTGAAAACAGCATCAAATTAGAGCAGATGGGATGGACTGTTTTTGTAGTATGGACCTGTGGGCTAAAGACAAATGAAAAAGCAGAGATCACCTTAAACGGACTGACTCAGCAGCTTTCTCTTCAGAAACAGTAGTCACCATTGTACTTGTGATTCAGGTATTCGTCTATATTTGATAAAAAAACAAAACGATGCGTTTTCTTAAATGGATTGCAATAATAATTCTTGTCTTAATTGGTATTGGGGTGATTGGTTTTCAAGTTATGAAAAGCAATACCAAAAAACACAGTCCGGAGACCACATTGAAGTATGAGGATAATGGAATGGATGTAGAGATTGTTTACTCTCGACCGTTCAAGAAAGAACGCGATATTTTCGGAGGACTCGTTCCTTACGGAGAAGTTTGGCGAACAGGAGCAAACGAAGCCACAACATTCAAAACCGAGACAGACTTGGTCATCGATGGCAAAACTTTGCCAAAAGGGGAATACACTCTTTGGACCATCCCAAACGCTAAGAGTTGGGAAGTAATTTTTAACGAAGGTGAATATGGTTGGGGAGTAGATTTTAATAGTGTTGCAACTCGCAACCCTGAGTTTGACGTATTGAATATACAAGTGCCCGTTCAAAGAAATTTTAAGGTAATCGAACAGTTTACGATTGAAATTGAAGGAACACCTCCTGCCTTGATGTTCAGCTGGGATTTCACTCGAGTGGATGTACCTCTACAATTAACCGATTAAGAGTTTCTACGCGGTAATCCCTAACTATAATGCTGACGAGTTTTAAATACCTGAAGGAACTTTATTTCGCCTTGGCAATCATTTTTGGTATTATCGTGTTGGGCGTGGTTGGATTTATGTTTATAGAGGACTACTCCTTTTCGGAGGCTCTTTATATGACAGTGATTACAGTTTCAACAGTAGGCTTTAAGGAGGTAAGGCAACTAACAGATACGGGCAGATTCTTTACTATATTTCTAATTTTAGTCAGCTTCGGAACGTTTGCTTTTACGGTATCATCCGTTTCGAAATACATCATTACAGGAACTTTTCAACGCTATTATAAAAAGTACAAAATGGACAGTCGGATTAATAATTTAGAAGGTCATGTGGTGCTTTGCGGAGCTGGGCGCAACGGAATTGAGGCACTGGAAAATCTCATTGCTCATAATCAAGAGGTCGTCGTCATTGATAAGAAAGAAGATATTGCAAATGAGTTGAACGACAAAGGCTTGTTATATATAGAGGGCGATGCCACTGAAGAAGAAATTTTAGTTAATGCGGGGATTGATAAAGCTTCCGCCTTGATCACCGCTTTGCCAAAGGATACCGATAATGTTTTCGTGGTTTTGTCAGCTCGAGAATTGAACAAAAATATGCGAATAGTCAGCCGATGTACTTTGGATTCTTCAGATTCAAAGCTGAAAATTGCCGGGGCCAATGTGGTTATTATGCCCGACAAAGTAGGTGGAGCTAGAATGGCAGGATTCATCATTAATCACAACGTTAACCGTTTTATCGATACAGTTTCCCTTCGTGACGGAGGTGATGCTTACCTAACTGAGTATAAACTATCTGAATTACCCTGCAAGACGGATGTTAAGACCATTGGCGGAATACTGGAAGCACTAAACACAAAGTGCAAAGTTGTCGGAACGATGTCGGCAGATTTTGAATATGTAATGAACCCTCCTGATAGTTTTGAGGTACCATCAAAAAGCCAGGTTTTCTTCTTCGGGAAGCCCGATGAAATAGCCGCTATAAAGGAAAAGATGAGTAGTTAGTTAATGGTTAAAACTATTTACTTACTTGGATTCAGTCAATCGTAGCATATGATCCAATCGATCTCTTAAGATTAAGTGCGGTGTATATCCACTACAGAGCTTGTGGTATTTATTTTCTGATTCGAAAAAAACGGTTGGGTAACCCGACACATCCAGCTGACTGGTAAAAAGAAACTCTTCTCGTGTTCTAACATCGTAATCGGTAGAGTTCCAAAGGATTTTAAAATCGTTGCATGAGACCCCGTATTTTTCGGCCAACTGAGAAAAGTAGTCATAATCACCAGGTGCTATTCCGTTGTAATAAATACCTGATTGAAGATCAGAAGCAAATTCTACTAATTTCTCAGGTTTGAACTCCTTGAAAATTCGCAGGGCTTTTGCAGGTGGAAATGAGTCAAAAATAACTTCTCCATTTTTCATTGTTCCTTCTAGGAAATCATTCCCAAACCTCACACCTGTCTTCTCTTCAACAATCTTGTAAGCCTCCGAAATATAAGATGCTACTTCCCCAATCGGACCTGCCTGATTGCCGAGTACCATGCCGCCCGAGATTACGTCGAATGGAAGCACAGACTTGAACTCGTCATGAAGCTTATTCATCACGCTACTGAATCCGTAACACCAACCACAGAGTGCATCAAAGACGTAAATTACCCGCATTATTATAAATTGAAAAAGACGACATTATCAAATGTACAACGATTGAAAACGGAAATCCAATACCGACTTTTAAGAGAAAATATATCTCGATCATTACGCGTTGGTAACTAAACTTTTGCGATGATTTATACCCTCATCACTTTTTTGCTTTTCGGATTTCCTCCAGTTGATTCAGGGAGCTCAGTAACTTCCCAAAAAGAAATATGCCTTTCGACGAATGAAAAATCTCTGTATAGACAGATCAATGAAGTAAGAAATGAAAAGGGACTGCCAAATATTTCTCTTTCTCAAAGTCTTACGATTGTAGCGAAGATGCACGTAGCAGATCTTTCTGAAAACGAGCCCTTTGATGATAAGCGCTGCAACCCACACTCCTGGTCAAACCAGGGTACATGGAAGGCTTGTTGCTACCAATCAAACCACTCCAATCCAGAATGTATGTGGAAAAAGCCTTCAGAAATTACCGATTACGAAGGAGATGGCTACGAAATTGTCGCATTTTGGCAAGCAGGTGAAGATCCATCACAAGAAATAGATCATGAAACAGCTTTGCGGATGTGGCTTGACAGTCCCGGCCACAGCAATGTCATACTGAATGAAATTTCTTTTTCTAAGGTAGAGTGGAATGCGATTGGAATCGCCATCAGCGGAAACTATGCTTCAGTTTGGTTTGGGGTGGAGAAGGATAGTGCTCCCCCACCCCAATTTTGTTCAAACTAGCGTACAAAGACTTTTACGACTTCGCTTTTTCCGTTTTCTTCGATTTTCAATAGATAAACACCTTCAGAAATTCCTGAGAATTCCATCACTCCCATGCTTTCTTGAACACCTTCAAGACGGGTAGAAAGAACGACTCTCCCCATAAGATCATAGATAATCACTTGTGCTCCTGAATTTGCATTCTCCACTACCAAGCGGAAGCTACCTGTATTTGGGTTAGGAAAAACTCTTGCTTCTATTTCACTGGCTTCAATGGGCGCTAAACCAGCAGCAGTCGTGAAAAACTCATCTTCACTCCAAGGTGAAGTTTGACTCAAGGTAGAATTGCAGTATGCCCGAATTTTCCATTGGTAATTTACACCTGATTGCAACGTTGACGGAGTATTAAATGAAGTTGCCGAAGCTCCAACATTTACACTAGCCATTCCACTTCCTACTATTCCTCCGCGTATTTGGTAACCAAATGCACCCGGCACAGCTTCCCACTCAAAGGTTGCTGAGTTATCGGTGATGTTCGAAGTAGAAAGATTCTGCGGCGCACCGCAATTCGTAGTAAACTGAACAGGGGCAGAATCCTCCGAACTCTCTCCATCGCAATTGGCGCTTATCCTCCACTCGTAAGTCGTTCCTGGCTGGAGGATATTGTTCACCTGTCTGAAATTAGCCGGAGCATTGACTGTGATGGTCGTTGTGCCTCCGCCTATGACTCCACCCGTGATCGTGTAGCTTAGAGCTGAAGGAACAGGAGTCCAATTCAACCTTGCACTATTATTGGTGATGTTTGAAGTGAAAAGCCCTTGAGGAATGGAGCAATCACCTCCACCACCGAAGTTCTCATCAAAGAAAAACGAATAGTATCCGTCAGGAGCCACAATTGGTTTAGTGGCATTCTTGCCATTGTTTGAGGTAGCATCCAAGTAATAAACGATAGTATCTGAAACAGTAAAACCGGGATTCGAAATATTACCAACGTAAAATCCAGAGCTATCAGTTAGTCCAATCTCATTCCAAGTCGACTCGCCTTTAATTTTCCAGAAGCAAGAGGCATTGGCTATTCCACTTCGATTTCTTATTTCTGACAAGATATGGTAGTTGGCTCTGGCACTCTGTAATCCTGCCACTTTAGGATGGAAAAACCGAATCGGATTGTCAGCAGGGATCTGCATCGTAATGCAGTGTATGGCACCTCCAAGTGGCGTCAAAGCTCGAGAATCAATCCCAACAACATTGTATCCGGGAAGGGATTCTCTGATCAAATCCAAAGCTGCTTCGTCATACTCTTGATTTGCAGTAGGACTATTCTCGTTTGAATAAATCGGGATGATCAAAGTCTTGTTCACGAAAAGTCCGTTCACAAACCCGCGCGCATCGTTGTCAATTTGATTACAGCTCGTGTAATAACTCCCATTGTCAGCTAGTGGCATGGGTATGCGAACAATGTTAAATGGTGACCCATAAACTGAGGTTTCCCCTTCATATAGATCAACATTATTTTCGATGATTGTTTTGTCCTGTGCTGTAACGACAGAAGGATATTCAGACACGAACAATGTTTCCTCATCTACCAACTTAGACCACATATCAATATGTCCTGTTCCTCCATCACAATCTAGGCGAGTAGGCTCAGTGACATCAGTGGTCCTAAAAAGATCCTGGTGTGCTTGACGCGTAGTTTGCGTAGACCATCCTAAAATGGCTGCATTATTCTGGAACAAAGAAGTGGTATGAAAAGCATGACCAAATCCGTCGACCATAAGATTTCCACCTTCGTGTCTTATTTCAGAGGTATAATGATCCAAACCCATGTAGTTGGCTATAAAAGCGGGAACCGCATTATCAAGCGGACGAGAAGAGTAGTACTGCATATCAATCATTGACAAACTATCCTGATCGGTATAATAGAATCCCCACGGGCCGTAATCTCTCGTCCAAATAGAATTGGTAGGAACGACCAAAAACTCGTAGTTGGAAAGTGTAACTCCATAAGTAGCCAAATTGCTGATTACTCCCGTACTATCTGATCCGTTATTGATCATTATCCATACGGGAAGCTCCTGCTGGATAGCATCTATGAGTTCCGCATAAAGCCTCTTAAATGAGTTACTCGAACCGTTACCAGTCCATCTTAAAAGCACTGCTTGTGACTCATCAAATTCTCCGGGGACATAAAGATCCTCAGGTGTAGGCGTAAAGTTTTGGTTTAGGCAAAACTCCTCGTAATCGTCGCAGCAATCTCCATAACCTTGACATTGGTCATCACACCAACATCCTGAATCAGCCTGCTCTCCGCAAATATCTTCGCAGCTATCGGGTCCAGCTTTAGCTTCGTTACCACTACCTGGTCTTTTGGGTTTATTTTTCGACATCAATGCTTGAGCCTTTGCTTCTATGTAGGAGCGCTCAGCAGCGGTGGGGTATTTGGGCAGAAGCTCTTCCTGAGCCATAGCGTTCATTGACAACAATAAGGTAGCTAAGGCTACGAAAGTCTTGAATACATTCATCTTATATAAAATTGATTGGATGGTAAAAATAGCCTAAAAATCAATAAGATTCTATCTCCTTTCCCCCCTTCAAAACCAAGATAAGGCTAACGATAGCAAATACATGAACAGCGTCTTTATTGGTAAACCACCCATCGAGCAGACTAAAGGGAAACAAGTAGAAGAATCCCGAAACCAGAGCAATCAGGAAAGATTGTTTGAGGTACTTCACTCCTACTCTATCTGTCTTATTCCAAGTGATGACGAGAATAGCGATGTAAGTAATTGCCAAGTCAACGACAGCCGGAAGAAAATCGAATGCGACAAACAACAAGAAAGCAGCAAGAACAAATTTCGCTACCAGAATGTAGGTCAACTTTCGAATAGGAAAGTCCGTTAGAGAAAAAACAGCCAAAGAAGAAAACAGGTTTGCGAGCAGCACAAAGTCGTTTTTCACCCACCAAACGGCAAAGTACTCCTCCGGGGTTAAATATGTAGGAAACCCATGACTAAGAACTCCGCCAGTTGCTGCCACTCCTAAACAGATGATAAAAAGAACCCAGAATCTAGACTCTCTTTTTTTTACATTTCGAGAGAGTATCGCAATCGTGAAACATGTGAGCGCAATGGCAATATTTGAAACCAATGCTCCCGGCTCATGGATATAAATCCCACCTATTTCTTGACCTGTAAGTTCAGTTGGGTACTTCAATTCTCTCCAAAATATATTTATTCCACTTATCGATAATCGGAAAAAAGATGCGCGAATAAAACAAATGTTTAGAAATCGAACTATCCGAGATCGGTTTTAATTTTCTTCATGGCGGTCATAGCACTTCTCAAATCTTTACCAATAGCTTCAATGGGATGGTTTCGGATGGCAGCGTTCACACGTATAAGCTCAACATTGTCTGCTGCATTTGAGTCTGAAAAAGACTGACCAATCACTTCAACTTCAATCGATTTCATGAAGTCAACCAACAATGGCTTGCAGGCGTGATCAAATAAATAACAACCATATTCGGCAGTATCTGAGATGACTCTGTTCATTTCATAAAGCTTCTTTCTCGCGATGGTATTGGCTATTAACGGCAATTCATGTAAAGATTCGTAATACGCTGATTCCTCAATGATACCGGTGCTAACCATCGTTTCAAACGCCAATTCCACACCAGACTTTACGAATGCCACCATAAGAACTCCATGATCAAAATATTCCTGCTCGGGAATGGCATCATTGGTGAGCGGAGTTTTCTCAAAAGCGGTTTCCCCGGTTTCAGCCCGCCAGCGCAATAAATCAGCGTCATCATTTGCCCAGTCGGCCATCATTGTGGCAGAAAAGTGACCCGAGATGATATCGTCCATATGCTTTTCAAACAATGGCTTAAGTATTTCCTTTAATTCTTCTGAAAGTTGATGTGCTTTAATTTTCGCAGGATTGGAGAGGCGATCCATCATATTGGTAATGCCTCCTTGCTTAAGAGCCTCTGTTATCGTTTCCCATCCATATTGAATCAGCTTTGCGGCGTAATTCGCATCAACGCCTTTCTCCACCATTTTATTGAATGCAAGTATAGAGCCTGTTTGAAGTACACCACAAAGAATGGTTTGCTCACCCATTAAATCGCTCTTTACTTCAGCAACAAAAGATGACTCCAATACACCCGCGCGGTCACCGCCCGTAGCTACAGCATAGGCCTTCGACTGATCCCAGCCTTTTCCTTCTGGATCGTTCTCAGGATGAACAGCGATCAAAGTCGGAACCCCAAACCCTCTTTTGTACTCTTCTCTTACTTCGGTACCGGGACATTTTGGCGCGACCATGATAACCGTAATATCTTCTCTGATTTTCATCCCCTCTTCAACAATATTGAAACCATGTGAATACGACAAAGTAGCTCCATTCTTCATTAAAGGCATTACCGCCTTGATAACATCGGTGTGCTGCTTATCAGGTGTAAGGTTGAGAACCAAATCTGCAGTTGGAACCAAATCTTGGTATGTTCCAACTGTAAACCCATTACTAGTGGCATTCTTAAAGGATGCACGTTTCTCATCAATGGCTGCCTGACGCAATGCATAAGAGATATCCAATCCCGAATCGCGCATATTCAAACCCTGATTGAGGCCCTGTGCACCACAACCTATGATCACGATCTTCTTCCCGAGCAAGGCTTTAACGCCATCCTCAAATTCTGAAGCGTCCATAAATCGACATTTGCCTAATTGATTTAGTTGCTGTCGGAGAGACAGAGTATTGAAGTAGTTTGACATGGAGATGTGGTTTATTTGTTAAATGCTTCGAGCATTTGAGTTATGTTCATTTTTTCTTTTGACACGGCAATGCGTCCTGATCGGGAAAACTGCATAATACCATAAGTACTGAACTCTTCGAAGAGTCGATCAATTTCTTCCTTCCTACCTGATTTTTCGACTACAAAGAACTCCCTGTTGACGGTAACAATTCGAGAATTGCTTTCTTTTACAATGTTTTGGATTTGCCGATCCTCAAAAAGCAGGTCAGATTTTATCTTGAAGATGCACGACTCCTGATAGATAATCTCATCATCAGTATGGTAGACGGCTTTAATCACTTCAACTTGCTTGGTGATTTGCCCGATGATTTTCTTCATCTGAGTTTCACTCATCTTGACCACAATGGTAAAACGTGATACGTTTGGTATTTCAGAAATCGATGAGTTGATGCTCTCAATATTGATGTGTCGGCGCTGAAAAATCGCTGAAATCCGATTGAGTAAACCGATGTTGTTTTCGGTGTAAACCGAAACCGTATATAATATTGTTTCTTCCATTTTAATCGAGTCTGATTTCAGAGACAGAAGCTCCTGTTGGAATCATCGGAAAAACGTTGTCTTCTTTTTCCACACAAACTTCCAGGAAATAAGCGTCTTTACTCGCCATCATTTCTGCTACAGCAGCTTTAAGATCTGCACGTTTTTTTACTCGTTTTGCTTCTATAGCGTAGCCTTTGGCAATGGTCACAAAATCAGGATTGGTCATTTCTGTAGAACCATAGCGCTTATCGAAAAACAGCTGCTGCCATTGGCGTACCATTCCCAAAAATTCGTTGTTCAAGACCACAATCTTTACCGCGGTTTTCTGCTGAAAAATGGTACCTAGCTCTTGTATGGTCATTTGATAACCACCATCGCCTATGATGGCCACGACCTCTCGATCAGGCGCGGCCATTTTAGCCCCGATAGCCGCAGGTAAAGCAAATCCCATCGTTCCTAAACCACCAGAGGTAATGTTGCTTTTGGTCGTGGTGAACTCAGCGTATCGACAGGCAATCATCTGGTGTTGCCCCACATCGCTTACTATAGCAGCATCGCCATTTGAGCAACTATTTATCTCTTTGAGAACCTCTCCCATTGTGAGGCCTTCCTTGGTCGGGTTGAGGTCAGAACTGATTACCTTCTCATATTCGATGGCGTATAGATCTTTGAACTTTTGATGCCACTCCAAGTGCTCATTCTTTTCGAGCAAAGGAATGAGCTTTGTTAATGACTCCTTTGCATCACCAACCACGGCGACATCCGTTTTGACATTCTTATCAACCTCTGCAGGGTCAATTTCAAAGTGGATTACTTTGGCTTGTTTGGCATAAGAGTTCAGATTTCCTGTCACGCGGTCATCGAACCGCATTCCGATCGCAATGAGCACATCACACTCATTTGTCAATACGTTAGGACCGTAATTGCCATGCATCCCCACCATTCCTACATTCAATGGGTGAGAAGTGGGAAGCGCCGATGCGCCGAGAATTGTCCACGCTGCAGGTATCCCTGCTTTCTCGACTACCTCTATAAGTTCTTTTTCTGCTTTACTAAGGATTACGCCTTGTCCCCAAACTATCAGTGGCTTTTTAGCTCCATTAATCAGCTTTGCTGCTTTGGCTATGGCTTCATCATCTGATGCAGGTATGGGTGTGTAGCTTCTTACGCCTTTGCATTTCTCGTAAGAAAAATCGAATTCCTCAAACTGAGCATCTTTCGTAATATCAACCAGCACAGGCCCGGGCCGGCCGCTTTTAGCGATATAAAAGGCTTTTGCCAGGACCTCCGGGATTTCGGATGCCTTGGTGACTTGATGATTCCATTTCGTCACAGGTGTAGAAATTCCGACGATGTCCGTTTCTTGAAAAGCATCGCTTCCCAAGAGGTGTGATGCTACTTGACCTGTAATACAGACCATTGGAGTAGAGTCAATTTGCGCATCCGCAATGCCTGTAATCAAGTTGGTTGCTCCGGGACCTGAGGTAGCCATCGCTACACCTACCTTCCCCGAGATTCGGGCATAGCCTTGAGCCGCATGAGTAGCACCTTGTTCATGTCGAGTCAAGACGTGATGAATCTTTCCCTGGTACTTGTACAATTCGTCATAGACAGGCATAATCGCCCCTCCGGGGTAGCCGTATAAAATGTCAACTCCCTCTTCGATCAAACAACGCACAATGGCCTCGCTTCCTGAAATTCGAACCGTTGCTTTCGGCTCTTGCTGATTTTCGGATAGAGTCACTTCCTCTATTTCCGTTTGTGAAGCTTCCTTCTTCATCACTTCCAACTTTTGGTTAGTACTAATAATCGATATTAGTTAAAATTCATCTGTAACGCAACCCTCTGACGCCGAGGAGACTGTTCTGGCGTATTTATATAGCACTCCACGATCAAACTTGAGTTTGGGGGCAACCCATTTTTTCCTTCTTTCTTCGAGTTCTTCCTCTGACACCTCTAAGTTTATGGTATTGCTATTTGCGTCTAATGAAATAATATCTCCATCTTTCACCAAAGCTATGGCACCTCCTTCTTGGGCTTCAGGAGTAATATGTCCGACTACAAAGCCGTGCGTGCCACCCGAAAAACGGCCATCGGTAATCAATGCTACTTCTTTTCCCAGGCCGGCACCCATAATAGCCGCAGTGGGCTTAAGCATTTCCGGCATACCCGGACCACCCTTAGGACCTTCATAACGAATCACGACAACGTCTCCTTTTTCAACCTTTCCTGCACGAATTCCTTCATTGGCATCATATTCTCCTTCAAATACTTTAGCCTTTCCTCTAAAGCTAAGTCCTTCTTTTCCGGTAATTTTTGCAACACTTCCTTTCAGAGCTAAATTTCCATAAAGCATTTGTAGGTGACCGGAAATTTTGATGGGCTTTTCGATGGGCTTAATCACATCTTGTCCTTCTTCCAAATCAGGTACCTCAGATAAATTTTCCGCCAAGGTCTTTCCGGTAACTGTCAGACAATCTCCATGTAGCAACCCTTTTCCCAGTAGGTACTTCAGTACGGCAGGAATTCCTCCAACGGCATGAACATCCTCCATTAAATATTTTCCACTTGGCTTTAAGTCTGCCAAAAACGGTGTACTGTCACTCACATCTTGAAAATCTTTGAGTGTAAATTCAATTTGCGCGGAGCGAGCTATCGCTAAAAAGTGAAGCACTGCATTGGTAGAACCTCCCAAAATAGTCACCAATCTAATAGCATTCTCCAAAGATTTTCGAGTGATGATATCGAGTGGTTTAATGTCTATCTCCAGCAATAATCGCATGGCTTCACCTGCTCTTATAGACTCTTCTCTTTTTTCCTCGCTCAGTGCAGGATTAGAAGAATTGTAAGGCAGGGCCATTCCCAAAGCTTCAATAGCAGAGGCCATCGTATTTGCGGTGTACATCCCGCCGCAAGCTCCTGCTCCGGGACAAGCTTTTTCAACAATGCATTGAAATTCTTTCTCGGTCATGGTTCCAGCTACTTTGCTACCCCATGCCTCAAATGCAGATACCACATCCAGTTTCTTTCCTTTATATGAGCCTGAGTCTATCGTGCCGCCATAGACCAAAATACTCGGACGATTTAAACGAATCATAGCTAATAAAGCACCAGGCATATTCTTATCGCAACCAACAACGGTAATCAGTCCGTCATAGCTCATTGCTTGAACAACGGTCTCCATCGAATCGGCGATAACATCTCTTGACGGCAAAGAATATCGCATTCCCGGTGTTCCCATAGAAATCCCGTCACTCACTCCGATTGTATTGAAAATAAGCCCTGTAGTGTCTTCATTCAGCGTTCCTTGCTTTACCAATTTCGCTAAGTCATTCAAATGCATATTACATGGATTGCCTTCATAACCTGTGCTGGCTATACCGATCATCGGCTTCTTCAAGTCTTCCCTCGTTAATCCAATGGCGTGAAGCATGGCTTGCGCCGCGGGCTGAGTAGGGTCCTGAGTAACAGTTTTACTGTATTTATTCAATTCTTTCATGCGGTACTTTACTTCACTGTAATTATTTCAACTTTCAGAACTCTTATATGCAAAGATATCAGTGATGGCAATAATAGTTCGAATATCTTAAATCAAATCAAGCTTATCAAGAAAATACCACATCAGAATGTGGATATTTTAAAATTAGCAAAACTTCCCCCTCTACCTTCAGCTTGCTGTATAGCAAGTAAATAAATCCCGTGGGGCAGAGACGACATTGAAATGGAATGGCTTCCACCTAAGAGGATTCTGTTCAAAACGAGTCGGCCCGAGATATCAAATAGATTCATTTGGTAACTCCCTTCAGGCAAAGCTTCAATGGTAAGTCGATCTGCACTGCTGTATACTTTCAATCCCGGAATACCTTGATTCTCTGTATCGACAGTAGCTCTGTGAATTCTGTAAACGGCACCCGTCACTTGAGCATTTGTGGTCATTCCACCGGCTATGATCCACTCGTCATCCGACACTCTAGCGATTCCCCTTAAGTCCATAATAGCGAATGGTGAGTTCTCGAAAATTGCCCAAGTATTTGCAATAGCATCGTAAGTTCTGATTTCTTGGTGCGGTTGAACCACAGCACCTCCGGAGTATGCCAGTCCATCGAAATTATAAGCTGTCTCTGCACCTCCTATCCAAATCACTTCGTCTCCGAAAGAAGTGCAAGCCATACGGTAGCCGTCAGGCAGATTTATATCAGGCTCCAAAGACCAAAGTATATCCGTAGGGTCCTCAGGATTGATAATACCTTTCCTGAACTCATTGGACGCAATGAAGTTGAATCCCGAAATCTTTGTTCCTCCGTAGTAATAAATCGTATCTCCGATAATAGTTCCTGAAGCTCCAAAGGCCTCAAAAGTATTTGAGTTTGGTGTGGAGGTTGCAGCAGTCCATGTGTCATTGGTAGGATCATAGATCTGAACATCATTCACATTTGTGTTTTGGCTCCAGCCTGTAATCACGTAGATAAGGCTATCACGCCAAACTGCTTGAACATGATCGTCAACCGGAACAGGAATATCAGCCCCATCCTCTAACCAAACATTGGCATCGGCATCAAAGCGATGAACCTTTTCAGAAGTCTGCTCGCTGAAATTTGGAAAAACGTGATACCCTCCGATCAGATAAATGATATTATTCACAGTAGATGCTCCTGCAGCTATCTTTCCTTGAAAGTCATCCACATCGGGAAGTTGTGTCCATTCATCTAAAATGTAGTTGTAACGCCAAGATTTCAGATGAATGTCTTCTGGCTCCAACCCTTCTGAAATTCCTGTAAAGCTGTATACACAAAGCGTATCTCCTGCGAAAGCTTCAACAACTGAATTATTGGAAACGGGTTCAGGCATTGACGGTAGGACATCCCAGTCCCACCCACCTTGGGAAAAACCCAATAAAGGCATTAAAGCAAAAAGTATCAATGGTCGTTTCATAATTGAAAAGTTTTCGGCATTGACAAATCAAGTGTTTCTTTTCTCAGCAACAAAAGCTAACATGTAAAAATGAGCCTTTCCTGAAACGAAACCTTGAATATTGAGTAAAAGGTAATAGATTTAACACATGATTTTGAGCCCGACGTATTATTACAGCCCGCTCCCTATCGGGTTTATGCAGTAAGTGTGTCAAAATAACTTATTCGATCCGATTCTATTTGAGTCGGGTTTTTTTATATCCAAAAATTGATGAATCAGAATTACAGGAAGTACACGGCAGAAGATTTTAAGGTATGGGAAACCCTCTTTGAGAGGCAAATGGAGATTCTACCTGAGCTGGCCTCTCAATCGTATTTGGAAGCAGTAGATGTGGTCAAATTCAAGAGTGATAAAATTCCCGACTTCCAAGAGGTAAATGCCATTCTGAAAGAAGAATCGGGCTGGCAGCTGAAAGTAGTACCGAATATTATTCCCAATGAAGAGTTCTTTCCTCTCTTGTCAAATCAGACCTTCAGCGCAACGACTTGGCTCCGAAAAATGTCACAACTCGACTACCTGGACGAACCTGATATGTTTCATGATGTTTTCGGTCATGTACCACTTTTGAGTAATCCTACTTTCTGCGCATTCTTCAAAGGACTGGCGGAGATCGCAATGAAATATATTGATGACTCTAAGGCAATTGAGATGCTTGGAAGAATGTATTGGTTTACCATAGAGTTTGGCTTAATCAGAGAAAATGGCTCCCTCAAAATATACGGCGCGGGAATACTTTCCTCCCATGGAGAAACAAAATTCAGTCTTTCAGACGAACCTGAACATCTCGAGTTTGACGTAGCAGCTGTACTCGAGCAAGACTACGACAATATGAAAATTCAGGACAAGTATTTTGTCATTGAAAGCTTTGATCAATTGTTTCAAAGTTTAGATAAAATTGAAGAATATGTGCAGTCAAAAGTTGAGACGCCCATTCAAAACCCAGTCGCCTAAACGACAAAAAGAACGGGGCTGTAGTAGTTTCTACAGGGAAGCTAAACAAACCTATTACATTTATTCAAAATGCTTAAAATGAAACACTTCTTTACCCTGATTTTGATTGCCCTTTCAGCAGTTGCTACCGCACAAGTTGACGACAGAACAGAAACCAATTGCGACGGAAACATGCGCAGTATCTATCAAGTCGGAGATGAAGGTTTACCATTAATCGTTGCTTCAAAAGGATTTGACTGCTCTATTTGCATTAGTCAAGCAGACGATGTGAAAGAATTTGCAGATGCCAATGAAGGTATTGTCGAGATTTGGGGGGCTATGACTTTTCTAAATCCTTCTTCCACTCCTACTTGTGGAAATGTCGCAGAATGGAACAGCACTCACTCTTGGGGAGAGACTATTTTTTCATTTGCTGATGTAGATGAGTTTTGGTTTGTAGGAGGTACTCCGAGGTACTATGTCATACATCCATCTACTCGTGAAATTGTTTACCAAGGATCTAGTTTCTCAACTGCATCAACAACAGCCTTGGGTTTAGGAACTACTAATACTGATAATGCCATTGATGATGGAGATTTTCAAGTATATCAAAGAAACACAGGACTTGTCGTTAAAAAGCCTGCAACCCTTTCGGGTGAATTAAGAATATTCAATATCGTAGGTCAGGAAGTATTTTCAACCATTCTAAATTCAGAAACGGAGCAATCAATATTAGATTTTGCACCTAGCGAGGGAGTCTACATCTCCAGCTTTTATTCTGAAGGGCTTCAATTGAGTACTAAGTTTATTTTCAAAAATTGAGTCTGACCTAAACTCTTCCGATCATAAATTCTGAATTTATTTTGTTTTCGTAGTGATGAATATTTCGTTCGTCAGGCTATTGGATGGCTCTATCTAAAATTTAGGTATTGCGATGGTTTGATTAATAAATTGCACGTAAAAGAAAGTCAGAGGAGGCTTAGCTTTAGAAATCAAATTAGCGCATAAAACCCGTTTAGCTAACAACGTGAATACGCGAACTGAGATGGCGAAAGAGTTGAATTTATATCCCGATCGTAATCCAAACCCTGTATTTACTATCGATGGCAATGGAGATTTGACTTACTCTAACGCCGCCGCACTGAATGTTCTGGAACTCTGCGGAAGTGAGCCAGAGTATACGGTTTACCCGCAAGGGTTTATCGAATCCGCCATAAAGGCTATCAAAAGCAAAACAGTTCAAAAAAGCACTTCTTCTGTAGAAAATTGCCATTTCAGCTTCACCTTCTGCCCTAGGAAAAACGAGAACTTGGTGGATGTTTTTGGAAAAGACATCTCTGAGGAAGTAAAGCTCCAAACTCATCTATCGATCATCAGCGATTTTGCAACTGCTCTGCTCGATGCGCAAACAGAAGACGATGTAGCACGGACAATTGCTAGTGAAGCCATCGCAAAACTCTCATTAGTTGATTGTGTGGTCTACATTGTAAATCGTAAAAATGGCTCACTTGAGCAAAGAGCTGCTCATGGACCAAAGAGTCCCAAATCCTTGAGAAATTCTGTGAAGGATCCCATCAGTCTCAATTTCGGAGAGGGCATTGTAGGCTTGGCAGCAACTGAAAAAAGAACGGTTATCATCGATGATGTCTCTCAGGATAGTCGTTATGTGCTAGATGATGAACAAAGGTTTTCAGAAATAGCGGTTCCACTAATAGCTGATGACGAAGTGATTGGAGTCATAGATTCCGAACATCCCGAAAAGAATTACTTCACCGGTGATGATGCAAAAATCCTTGAGGCTATAGCATCCATAGCCTCTTCGAGGATTCAGCACTCACGCACCCTTGAAGAGTCAAAATACACTGAGGTCAAATACAGAAGCTTCGTAGAAAATGCCTTTGGAGGACTTTACATCCTTCGCGATGAAGTTTTTGATTATGCGAATGATCAGTTTTGTGCAATGACCGGCTATTCCTTGGAAGAACTCAGGTCGCCTGATTTCGACACTCAGAAACTGATATTTGAAGCCGATCAGAGAGCTCTCCTTGCCATGCAAGCCAGAACACGCGGTGATAATTCTCCTAAATCCTATCAATTGGAGATTAGAACAAAAAAGGGCAATCTGAGCTACTTAGCAATTAATACGTGTGTTCTCAAGGATGAAAAAGGTTATTTCACCCTGGGTATTGCACTCGACATTACTGAAACGATTCAGTCTCGCGTTCAGCTCGAAGAAGTGATCGCAACGCTAGAGAAAAAGACCGAGGAGCTCAATGAATTCGCTCATCTTGCCAGCCACAATTTGAGGGCTCCCGTGACTAACCTAATTGGACTTCTGGAGCATTTCAACTACACTAACCCTAACGATTCTACAAATGAAATTATTCTCGATAAGTTTTCGAAAACAGTTATCCAACTGAATTTGACACTGGAAGAAATGCATCAAGTTTTGCGTGTTCGAGCAAAAGACACTGTTGAATTCAAAACCATAAATCTGAATGATATCGTAGACGGAGTAAAACATCAACTCAGTGAATCGATCAGAGAGGCCAATTTTAAAATTCAAACAAACTTCGAGTTGGAGACCATCCATTACGAGAAAGCTCACATTGAGAATCTCTTCTTAAATCTAATCTCCAATGCCTTAAAATACCGAAAGAATGAAGTTGATCCGATTATTGATATCCACGCATCCAAAATGAACGAGCATGTAAGGCTTATTTTTAAGGACAACGGACTGGGAATTGATTTAGACAAACATGGAAAGAACCTTTTTGGGATGTACAAGCGCTTCCACAGCAATCCCGACGGCCGAGGAGTAGGATTGTATTTGGTGAAAAGACAACTAAATGCTTTGGGAAGCACTATTTCTGTGGAAAGTGAACCCAACCTAGGAACTTGTTTCACCATATTTTTAGCAAAAAAATAGAGCCTATTCGATAAAATGGAAACAGGAAAAAAACGTCGTAAAGAACAAGAAAGCTACAGAACTATGAGAATAATGGTAATTGATGACGATTCTACTTTTCTCTTTATTTTTCGAAAACAGATCGAAAAATTAGAAGAAATTATGATAGTCAATGAATCAAGAAATGGTTCTGAAGCTATAAGTTATCTTAAAGGGACAATAAATAATCTGGGAGAAATGCCTGATTTAATAGTTCTGGATTTGAATATGCCCGTTATGGACGGATGGGACTTTTTGGATGAATACGTAAAGATTTGTGAAAACGGAGCTCAAAAAGTTCCCGTGTGTATCCTATCCTCGACTATCAATCAAGCAGATTTTGATCGTGCCAATACCTACGAATCGGTTAAGAGCTTTTTTTCTAAACCTATAACTTCAGAACAGCTCAAGACCATGAAAAAAATCTCTGAAATTTATTAGACCGTCCACCTTCCTGTCTGAGTCGGCGCTTCCAAAGCCTTACGAAGCAATCGGAGGTATTCGGTTCTCGAAATATTCTCTGCTCCTAAGCTCTCCAGATGTGAAGTTGGCACTTGACAATCCACAAAATCAAAATCGCGCTCTTCCAAAAGCCTGCAAAATCTAATAAAGGCCAATTTGGACATATTCTTTTCAATGCTAAACATGCTTTCGCCAAAAAAGGCACGTCCAAGGCTCACTCCGTATAGCCCACCAACCAGTTCTCCGTCACGCCATACTTCAGCACTATGAGCTACACCCATTTGATGTAAGGAGGTATAGACATTCATCATCTCTTCACTTATCCAAGTGCGGGATTTACCCCTTCCTGGGGCATTGGCACATGATTTCATCACTTGTTCAAAGGCCGTGTCCAGAGTAAAGATATATTCATCAGAGTTGAGGTAAGGACGCATGCTCTTTTGAACACGCAAATGATCAAAGAAGAGAACACTTCGCGGGTCAACGCTCCACCACAAAACCGGGTCTCTTTCGTTAAACCATGGGAAAATCCCCCTTTCGTATGCGCTTAGGATCCAATCTTCTCGGAGAAGTCCTCCTACGGCTAGAAGGCCATCTTCATTGGCATCTTCGGGGTTGGGGAAGAACAAGTACTCAGAATCTAAACCATATACGGGCATAGGGCAAATATAGAATTCACTAAACGAACTAAGGGAACGGTTTAAAGAAGTAATTTTATCCTCGTGGATGAACTTATTTTAAGGATTCAAACAGCCATGGAGAAACCTCTTCCGGGCTGGGATGCTCATAGCAAGATGATCAATTACATCAGACCCAGTGCCATTGATGTCGAAAAGGTAGACCCCGAAGCGAGGCATGGAGCAGTGCTGGCCCTTATCTATCCTGTAGATAACATACCTCACGTAGCTCTGATGTTGCGAAACACTTATGAAGGCACCCATAGTGGACAGGTGAGCTTCCCCGGGGGTAAACGCGAACAGATTGACAAAGATTTGATCCAAACGGCTCTCAGAGAAGCACACGAGGAGATGAATATCCGGCCCGAAGAGGTTACTGTGGTAGGACCACTTTCCAAAGTGTATATACCCCCTAGTCGATTTCTGGTTGCTCCTTTCGTCGGGTATTCGCAAAAAAGACCCAACTTCAAACGCGATCCATTGGAGGTAGCTGAGATTATCGAAGCTCCGCTTCACATCATTTTAGAAGAAAGTTCTATAAAGCAAAAACCCATATTCGTGCAGGTGACCAACTCCGAACTTGAAGTCAAATATTTTGATATTTTGGGACATACTGTATGGGGAGCCACAGCAATGATGCTTAAAGAGCTCGCTGAAATATTGACCGAATAAATCTCCGTTAAGATGCGTATACTATTATCTTTTCTGCTACTACTTACTGCTACAATTGCCAGTTACGGCCAAACTACGAACCTTGATACATATCCCAAATTTTCATACGACAGGGTCGTTAAAGTCGGTATCAAGATCAGTGAACCGTTTATTATTGAATCGGCAGGAGAGGCGCAATATGAAGGACTCAGTATTTTTCTTTGGGAACGCGTAGCTTCTGATCTAAATGTGAATTATGAGTACCGCACCTTCGACAACTTGACCGACTTGCTCGAGGCCGTTCAGAATAATGAGGTAGATATTTCAATCAACCCTCTAACCGTCACCCCCGAACGGTTAACGAACATGGAGTTCACCCAACCATTTTTCATTACAAACCTAGCCATCGCAGTTAAGAAAGAGCAACAGGGACCGATCATGCGATTGCTTCAAAACATTTTCTCTTGGAAATTCTGGACCGCGATAGCGCTTTTGGCCTTTGTCATTTTAATCTTTGGGTTTTTCGCATGGATATTCGAGCGCAAGCATAACGAAGAAGAATTTAGCAGAGACGCAAAAGGACTATGGGATTCTTTCTGGTGGAGCGCCGTTACTATGACCACGGTAGGCTACGGAGATAAGTCCCCAAAAAGCACTGGTGGCCGAATTGTTGGGTTGATCTGGATGTTCACCGCAATTATTATCATTAGTGGGTTCACGGCTTCCATAGCGTCTTCGCTCACAGTAGGTCAGCTTTCTCTGGATATTAGTAATCTAGATGATTTGGAGGACGCACGAGTCGTAGCTATAAGCGGATCTACGTCACATACATTTTTGAACTCTAAAATGATTGCTTCAAATGAAGTCGTATCTGTTGATAAAGCTCTGGAGATGCTATCTTCAGGTAATGCCGATGCATTCGTATATGACGAGCCTTTGCTCAGGTATAAGATCAATCAAAATAAACTCCATAACGAAATAGACGTTGCCCCTGCAAGGTTTTTAACCCAATACTACGCATATGCCTTGCCTCTGGGTCAAGCCAGAAAGGCACTCAACCTTGCTATCATTCAGCGCATTGAAACGTTGGAATGGAAAACAGAATTGGCGTCGTTCGAGTTGGAGTAGCTTAGTATGCTTTCTAATTATTTCGCGAAGCGACCAATCACATCTTCCGATACTCCGGTAAAGCTAAAACCTCCATCGTGAAAGAGGTTCTGCATAGTCACGTACTTTGTAAAGTCGCTAAATAGGCTGATCACGTAGTTCGCACAATCCTCTGAACTAGCATTTCCCAGAGGGCTCATGCTTTCGGCGTAAGCCACAAACTCGTCAAAACCCTTTACACCGCTACCTGCTGTAGTTACTGTAGGAGATTGCGAAATAGTGTTGATGCGCACCTTCTTTTTCACTCCGTAGTGATACCCGAAGCTTCTGGTGATGCTTTCCAGCAATGCCTTAGCATCAGCCATGTCATTGTAATCAGGGAATACACGCTGTGCTGCGATATAAGAAAGCGCTACTACTGAGCCCCAGTTATTGATGGCATCTTTTTCATAGGCCGTCTTCAAGACTCTGTGCAAACTCATTGCTGAGATGTCGAGCGTTTTGTGGTAAAAGTCGTAATTGGTTTCGGTGTAATGCTTGCCTTTTCTCACATTTGGAGACATTCCAATGGAGTGAAGCACAAAATCTACCTTTCCGCCAAAATGCTCAGTGGCTTTATCAAAAAGGTTCGCCAAATCCTCATTGCTGGTGGCATCAGCAGGAATTACGGGTGCATTACCACACTTTTCAGCTAAAGTGTTGATTTCTCCCATTCGCAATGCGATCGGTGCATTGGTTAAGACAAATTCTGCTCCTTGTTCGTATGCTTGCTCTGCCACTTTCCAAGCGATAGACATATCGTTGAGGGCTCCGAAGATGATTCCTTTTTTTCCTTTGAGTAGGTTATTGGCCATGATTGTGACTTCTTAGTGATTAAGGCGACAAATATAGAAAAAGGGAGCAGGGTTCAGTTAGCCAGTAATAAATCTCTAGCATTATCCATGGCGGCAGCCGTAGTTTCTGCTCCACTAAGCATTTGGGCGATTTCTACTACCCTCTCTTTCTCGTCCAATTTTTCAATTCGCGTTTTAGTATGGTTATCTGATTCCTCTTTAAAAACTTTGAAATGAGTCTTACCCTTGGAAGCAATTTGAGGTAAATGAGTAATGCTGATTACTTGCTGATTGACGCCCATATCTCTCATGATTTTCCCCATTGAGTGAGCCACCTCTCCAGAAACTCCTGTATCAATCTCATCTAAGATAATCGTGCGGCCGCGAGAAGCAGACAGCTTCTTAATAGAAAGCATCAATCTCGATAGCTCTCCACCCGACGCCACATTTTTCAATGGCTCAGGCTTTCGACCCGGATTGGCGCTAAAGCGCATTTCCAAGCGATCAAAACCATTTGGCGAAGGATTATCCATCTTATCAAAATTCAGCTCAAATGAAGCTTTCTTCATATTGAGCAGTCCGAGTAGCTCTTCCAATGAGTTGGTGAACTTTGAAGAATTTGTATTTCGCCTTTTACTGAGATCCTCTCCTGCCTTGCTAACCAATTCAAGTCCGTGTTTCACATCTTTTTTCAGTAACTCGATTGCTTCTTCGAGTTGCTCACTCCCGGAAATGCGCTGAGCTAGTTCATCTCGCCTAGCTTTGAGCGAGGAAACTCCCTGAACCATGTGCTTCTGTTCAAGCCTAAAAATGACGGATCTGATTTCGTCCAATTGTGCCAAACGTTCTGGGTTCATCTCAATATCACCAGCCGCATCTTGAGTTTCGGAAGCGATATCGTCCAATTCGATGATGGCGCTCCTGATTCGATCATTCAAGTCCTTATATACCTGGGAATATTCGGAGATATCATTCATCAATGCACCAAGCTCCTTCAAGCTGGAAAGAATCGGGCTTTCACCTTCAATCAGTACATCTACAGCACCATGAAGCTTTTGAGCGATTTCTTCGCTATTAGAAAGCATATGGTACTCTTCTTCTAACTCCTCCTCTTCAATTTGATCCAAATTAATTTCATCAAATTCTTTGAGTTGAAAGGTGACGAAATCCATCTCCCGTCTGTCTTGGGCCAGATTTTCCTCCAGTTCTTTCAGCTTCTTTTGAGCGGTCGCATAAGAATTGAAAGCTTTGAGGTAGTTCTTTTTCTCCCGGCCTGCCTTGGCAAAAGCATCGATTACTTCAAGCTGGAAATCGGGATTGTTAAGCTGGATAGTCTGATGTTGAGAATGAATATCAACCAGTTCGAGGGCAATCTCACGCAGCAGTTTCAAATTAACGGGAGTATCATTGATGAAGGCGCGACTTTTTCCTGAGGCGAGAACTTCTCTTCGCAAAATCGAAGTTACTTCAAAATCAAGGTCGTTTTCATCGAAAATGACTTTCCACTTTTCTGCATCGAGCGCAAACGCTCCTTCTACGATGCATTTCTTTTGCCCCTCCTTCACCACGCGTTTCTCAGCGCGCTCACCCAGAATCAAACTGAGTGCACCTAGAATGATGGATTTTCCGCTACCCGTTTCTCCGGTGATGATATTGAGACCATCAGAAAGATCAATCTCCAGATGATCAATCAGCGCATAATGCCGGATGGAAAGATGTGTAAGCATGGACTAAAGATACGTCGGAAAAGAAAACAGCAATCAGGTTATTTACCCTTTTGCATCTTGTCATATTTGGCAAGATTTCCTGGGTCCACTTTCGAAACGACTTCGTAAACTTGGTTGCGTTCAGGCGGATCGGCTTCTGTGAATAGATTCACGATCTCGTCACTTTTCGCCAAGAAGAATTGCTGAGTATTGTATGCCAGCGGCTTAACCCGGTGCACCTGCTCAAAATTCTTGAGACTATTCATAATGGTTTGCCGCGCAGGACGCATCTTTTCACTCATTAAGTCCAGACCTTGTCTGTGATAAGTATACAGTGTCTCGCGCATGGGCTCAAAGGTTCTGTGAAGAATATCTTCTACCAACCAATACCTGTTCTTATCTCCTTCAAATGCCTTCCAGCCTTCAAAGTTTGAAACTTGGGCACTTTGAACGATACGCTGTGCTTGTTGATAGTAAGGGGTGCCTCCTTTTTCGGAGAAAGTATCGTAATCAAAACCAATGATCATATACGCGTAGAATGCCAGTGTAGACACCAAATTATTCCGAAACTGATCAGGATTGAAGTTGTACTGAGTGTTTTGAAAATAGTCAAAAGTGAGGTTGACATCTCTCACATTCAGTATGGGTGTGTGGTAATCTGTGCCGTATACGGGACGTGTAGAAATAACCTGCAATTCTGCACGATAAGTGTTTGAACTCGCTCTGGCCTCGGTAATATTTAAGACAATGCTGCATTCGATTCTTTCCTCAATCGAAAACTTATCATTGGTCCATTTCCGATTATTCATAAACTCGAAAATGTCGCTTTCCATTTGCTCAAAAATGGCGGGGTTCACACCTTGAATTTGCGGGTAGATAACATCCACTTGACAATTGAGCTCTTGAGCCTTAGAATTCAAAGTAAAGACACCAAGCACGGAAAGGATGAGTAGTAATTTTCTCATAAAAAATGTTCCTTGATAAAGTGAAGGAGGTCAACGGCAATTTCTCGCTTCGATTTTAACTCCGATTCTTCAATTTTATTGCCTGACACGAAAGTAACCTTATTCGTATCAAAGCCAAAACCTGCTTTTTCATCAGCCAGGGTATTGAGCACGATCAAATCGCATTTCTTGTGCTCCAACTTCCCTTTTGCATTTGCCAGAGCATCATTGGTCTCCAAAGCAAAACCTACTAAGACTTGACTCGACTTCTTATCTCCAAGGGTTTTGAGAATATCAGGAGTTGGCTCTAGGTCAATGGTCAATAGATCAGCAGACTTCTTCAATTTATGATCTGCGACTGCTCTAGATCGATAGTCCGCCACGGCTGCAGAAAGTATCGCAACATCACATGACTCAAAAAGTGGCGTTGTGGCCTCAAACATTTCTTGAGCGGTTTGCACACGAATGAGATTCACTCCTTTTGGAGGATCAAGACTTACAGGGCCTGAAACAAGATTTACTTCTGCCCCCATCGCCAAAGCAGCTTCAGCTATGGCATAGCCCATCTTACCCGTACTTCGGTTGCCTATGTAGCGCACAGGATCGATAGGTTCTTGGGTAGGTCCGGCCGTGATTAAAACCTCTTTCCCAAAAAGAGGAGCTTTTCCTTTCAGGTCTTGCTCAATAAAGGCTCTGATTTCTTCGGGCTCGGCCATTCTACCTTGCCCTTTCAATCCACTTGCCAGTTCTCCGCTCCCGGAAGGAATATGAATATTTCCTCGTTCTACGAGTGTATCAATATTGGATTTGTTCGCTCCATGGGCATGCATATCGAGATCCATGGCAGGAGCAAAATAGACAGTACATTTGGCACTTAAGTAGGTTGTGAGTAATAGGTTGTCAGCCTCTCCGTGAGCCATTTTGGCCAAAGTATTGGCAGAGGCGGGTGCTACCACCATGAGGTCGGCCCAAAGTCCGAGTTCAACGTGGTTGTTCCAAACACCGGCGTGAAGCGGCTCTTTAACAAAATTGTTAAGGACAGGACGTTTACTCAGGGTGCCTAGGGTTAAAGGCGTAACAAAAGAACTCGCAGCATCCGTTAGGACTACCTGAACTTCTGCACCCGCCTTTATAAACTCTCTGACTAAAAAAGCTGACTTATATGCGGCTATGCTTCCCGTAACGCCTAATAGAATACGCTTACCTCGAAGCATGGCACCAGAAAAGAATTACGCGTTTCCTTCTTCCTCTTCTTCGTGACGACGGAAGTAGATTTTATCATCCAAAAGCTCTTGAATGGAAATCGATTGGGGCTTAGGAAGACGCTCGTAAAATTTTGAAATTTCGATTTGCTCTCGGTTTTCAAATACCTCCTCCAAATTGTCTTGGCTGGTAGCAAATTCTTGCAATTTAGCATTGAGCTCTTCTTTCATCTCACTGCTGATTTGGTTGGCACGCTTCGACATAACCACAATAGCTTCGTAGATATTGTTGGTTTGTTTTTCGAGGTTGTGCACGTCGCGCGTAATAGTTGTACGCGCTGCATTCGTATTTTTGAAATTCATATCCCGGGTTTAAAACTTCATTTTATCCAGTTCGCGAAGGGCATCAGCATAATAGTCTTCTGCCTTTTTTACGTAATCGCTGTCCTGAAAAGTGTCCACAAATTTATGATAATGTTCGATGGTAGCGTTCAATCGCTCTTCTTTCTTTGAAGCAATGCTATTAATTGCCAGTAAATAAGAGCTTTTCACAACTAAAAATTCAATTTCTTCTCTGTGAGGGCTATCTGGGAAATCCACAAGCATGTTCTGCAACGCTACCGTAGCCGACTTATAGTCTTCTGTGAGGTAATAGAGCTTTGAGTTGTCAAAAGCTTTCAACTCAAGCTTTAACCTCAACTCATCGATCATAGTGTTGGTGCTATCTTTCAGCTCTGACTCGGGGTAGCGATTCAGAAATAACTGGAACTCATCTATCGCCAGTTCGGTATCCGTTTGATCCAAATTGGAAACAGGCGAATTGAGATAGCTGCAATAAGCCGACTTAAATAAGGCCTCTTCCGCTCTGGAACTTCGAGGATAGGTCTTTGTAAAATTCTTGTAGTAATAAGCCGCGAAGTAGTAATCTTCTAACGCAAAATGTGAATTTGCTATGTAATAATGGATCTCTTGACTTCGATCTGACCCACGAAAAAGCGTCCCCAATTCATCAAAGAGTGAAAGGGCTTTGCTGTATTGCCCTTTTTCATAATACTCCACAGCCTTTGTGTACTTGTATTCCACATCCGTGCTCTTAGTAACTTTCGCGTACTCAGAACAAGAACTAACAAGGACTACCAGAAGTATGAATATGAATCTCACGTTTCGCAAAATCATCGCGCAAAGATACTTTCTATTTTAAGATTGAAAAGACATTTAGGATGAGTTAACAACGAAAGGTTGTTTGCAGTTATTTTAAGGATATTTTGCCATGAGTTAATTAAGCGGTATTTTCGCCGCTTGAAATAACTGTCACTCATATTTTTATGCAAGACATATTTGACAAAATCAAGAACAACAGAGGTCCTTTAGGCCGCCACGCCAAAGAGAGCCATGGATATTTCACATTCCCAAAGTTGGAAGGTGAGATTGATCGAAAGATGCAATTTCGAGGGAAAGAAGTTTTGGTATGGAGTATCAATAACTATCTGGGCCTTTCGAATCACCCCGCAGTTCGCAAGGTAGACGCTGATGCTGCCGCCGAATGGGGAATGGGTTATCCGATGGGTGCCCGAATGATGTCCGGCCACACGTCAAAGCACGAAGAGCTCGAAGAGCAGTTGGCCGACTTCATGCAAAAAGATGATGCTTTCTTGCTCAACTACGGATATCAAGGTTGCCAGTCGGCAATTGAAGCCTTGGTAGATCGTAATGATGTAATCGTTTACGACTCTGAGTCACATGCGTGCATGGTAGACGGTGTTCGCCTTCACCAAGGAAAACGCTTTGTTTACAAGCACAACGACATGGAGAGTTTCGAAAAGCAACTTGAAAGAGCTGCGAACTGGACGGAAAAAACAGGAGGAGGAATCCTAGTTGTAACTGAAGGTGTATTCGGAATGGCAGGAGACCAAGGAAAGCTCAAAGAAATCGTTGCTTACAAGGAGCAGTACAAATTCCGTCTATTCGTAGATGATGCCCATGGTTTTGGTACCATCGGTGAAAACGGAAGAGGTGCAGGAGATTATCAGGGTGTGCAAGCAGAAATTGACATTTACTTCGGAACTTTTGCGAAAGCTATGGCTACCATCGGAGCATTCGTTGCAGGTGATGAGCAAGTAATCGAGTACTTGAAGTACAATATGCGTTCACAGACTTTCGCCAAGTCGCTTCCGATGCCAATTGTGGTTGGAGCGCTCAAGCGATTGGAGATGATGCGCACCGAACCTGAGCATAAAGAAAATCTTTGGAAAATCGCTACTGCCCTGCAAACCGGATTGCGTAATGCAGGATTTAATTTGGGTGTAACCAATAGTCCTGTAACTCCTGTATTCCTTAAAGGAACTTTAGGAGAAGCAACTAACCTTACGATGGACCTGCGTGAGAATCACAATATCTTCTGTTCTATCGTGGTTTACCCCGTAGTGCCGAAAGAAGTGATTATGCTGCGCTTGATTCCTACTGCAGTTCATAAGCTGGAAGACGTGGAGTACACGATCGAAACATTTAAGAAAATAAAAGTGAAACTCGAAGCGGGCGAATACGAAGCCGCTGCCGAGATCGTCGACTGGCGATAAGTTTTTACATATTGAAAAATGGAAAGCCGCTTCTGAAAAGGAGTGGCTTTTTTGATTTTGGGTTAGAGATTCACCCAATAAGTCATTTGTTCATAAATTAATGGCTCATTGATAACCGCCTAGCATTAGTTCTTCAAAAAATCTTCCAAAAATCAAGACCTTCCTGTAAGGATTCCTAAAATCTGCCACTAACCGATCAAAAGCCAGAAATTGAGTAGTGATTTTTACATTTTATCCATTTTGCCTCACGCAGGAATCATCATCAAGATCTGCAGGGCGTACACCGATACTGAGGCAGATTTCGAAGACTACTACCAAGAAGTTTGCCTACAAATCTGGAGAAGTAAAGACAATTTTAAGGGACAGTCTGAATGGTCTACCTGGATTTACCGCCTCACTTTAAACGTTTGCCTCACATTGTTGAAGAAGTCTAAAAAGAAAAAGCAGCACTTCTCATCTGATCATGAACCAGTAGATATTCCTGATGAAAGCCAAACAGACTTTTCAGACGAATCTCTGGCAATGCTCTATACAGCAATCAGACAACTATCTGAAGTAGATCGGGCTGTAATCCTTCTCTATTTGGAAGAAAAGTCTTACCAAGAAATATCAGAAATCATTGGTACTAATGCCAACAATATAGGGGTGCGCATAACCAGAATAAAAGAACGACTTAAAATATTATTAGATGGAAAAATCAATTGAGAACATTTGGAAAGAGGGCTTCCTCAAAGGAGAAGCCTTGGTAGCACCTAAGGTTAATGACTTGTACAATCGGAAGTCGGTTCACATTATTGATAAGTTCATGCGAATGTTTCGAAAGAATATTTGGGCCATTATCATTGCTGCGGTCATCATTCTTCTCACTTCTTTCATGGCGGGTGCACTTCTAGCAGGAGCCATAGTGTCAATCATGCTGATGTACATTGCTTACACCGCAAAGTTTGAAATGGACGCGCTAGCCAAAGTCGACAAAGGTCAAAACAGCTACAGTTACCTGAAGTCTTTTCAGGACTGGTTAAACCAATCCATTGAACGCTATGGAAAAATGTATCGCGTTGTTTATCCCGCGCTGATTCTGTGCTTTTACTTCGGAATATGGTTCTCCGATATTTTTGGTGAAATGCGTCAAAAAGTGGCTGAAAGTTCAGATAATCTCATTTTTGGAATGCACGTCCCTACCACTGTTACAATGATCATCGCCGCCTTAACCATGGCGTTTTTTGCAAAGACCATCCACCGCGAAGACGTGAAGTTTATTTATGGAGGAATCTTGAAGAAGCTGGATGAAGCAATGACTGAAATGGATGAATTGAGGAAAGAGGGATAGCACAGCTAAATTTCACTCCGCATAAAACCAGAGACTTTGTGAATCCTCAGTTGCAAGTATCACCCCAGCAAGTAGCCCAATCCGGGAGGCTGATGAAGCAGCCAGCCGGTAATGCTATACCTTGACGCTTTAGATGACAAGACTTCATGTGGTACGGCATCACTTTTAAAGAGAATCATTCTGCCTGGTAAGGGTGCTACGTCTTGGTGAGTCCCATCTTTGGCATAGAGCCGCAGCTCTCCCCCATGCTCTGGCTTCCAATATTCGTTGAGGTAACAAATCATGGATATCAGTCGATTGCTGCGAGAGTCGAATTGATCAAGGTGTCGCTTATAGAAGGAACCTTCAGGGTAGTGAGCCAAATGAAACTCACTGCCTGAAATACTTAAAAAGCAAAGTCGATTCAGATGTGCAATGGCTTCGTCTACCTGAGTAAAAAATCCGTGAAGCTCACTGTCGCGCTCTCGCTCGAGCCAAAAGATCTCATCACTCCTGATCCCTTTTTCTATTCGAAATTCGTTCAACGCACCGATGCCGGCTTGTTTAAACTCGTCCAGTTCTAATTTCTTTTTCAAGAAATTACGCGAAATCGTTAAGACTTCGGTTGGCAAGAAGTCATCGAGGATCACCCAGTCGTTTTCGGCCAAATGATCGGCCCTGGTCTCCCAGGGATCCAATTGTAGATCTTTCAAATATCAAAGAATCATTGGGTGAAGGTAGAGAAAAGAAGGTCTCAATAACTCACTACTTTTCAGTGATTCTCGCCAAACAAAAAAGAATCATTTTCAGCTGAAAATGGATGTACTCTTCTGAACAGAATGATCTTTCTACTATGAACCCATAGAGCTCAGTCCAATTGAAATCGATAACATTCAGAAACTAATTTATCTTCAATAAATATGAGTCTTTCTACTTTATCAAATAGCTCTTTGCTTACACGCTTGTCTTCAAAGCTCGAAATCTGAACGAATTGAAAGTTCAAACCGCTTAAGTCTTACTGTCAATCCTTTCTTTTAATGACGCTGTTACCTTCAATGAATCACCGGGAGCAATCAAGTTGAACTTGGGAAAACCAGTCTCCGCCGACTCTTTATACATCCGACGATAACCAAAACCTCCGACCATTATAAAGCCTTTACCTGAAACTTTTTTTTCTGGCTGAAACAATAAAGAATCTGACAAACAACTTTTGAAGAAAGCAAGGTCTTTATATGTTCTAACACCGACGGAATCTGCACTTGTGTTAACGTACATAATCTGAATTGAAGAATCCGATACAGACAGAATGGTAGATTTTATCCTTCCGTCATTTGCCTGACCCAATAAACTTCTCAAGTGTTGATCACCTTCGAGCATTTCTTTCGGTCCGGAACAGGAAAAAAAAATCATGGCAAGACTGATTAAAAGTGCCGCTAAAAACCCTCTCTGAAGCTGTTGTTCATTTTTGATTGAAGCTCTCCTGTTCTTCATTTCAAAACGAAAGGTAGACAAAAGGTGTATTACCCTGGAATGTAACCCAAGTCGCATTTTATCCAAAGGCCATCTGTTACCTTTGTGATCATCAACCAGTAAAAAGTAATTCAATATGAAAATAGAACAGATTTATACCGGATGCATCGCTCACGCAGCTTACTATATAGAAAGCAATGGCGAAGCGGCCATTTTTGACCCATTACGAGAAGTACAACCCTACATCGATCGCGCCGAGAAAAGCAAAGCGAAAATCAAGTATGTTTTTGAAACGCACTTCCACGCAGACTTTGTCAGTGGTCACTTAGACTTAGCTGCAAAAACAGGAGCTAAGATCGTTTATGGCCCCACTGCCAAACCTGGTTTTGAAGCTTTGGTAGCTGAGGACAATCAAGAATTTAAAGTCGGTGGTGCAACCGTAAGAGTTATCCACACTCCGGGACACACAATGGAATCGACAACATATCTCTTGATCGACGAAGATGGAAAAGAACACGGAATCATCACCGGAGACACCTTGTTCATTGGCGATGTTGGTCGTCCTGACTTGGCGCAGCATGTGATTGCCGATCTCACAGAGAAAAAGCTTGCTGCTCATCTCTATGATTCGTTGCGAAACAAGATTATGCCTTTGAGCGATGATCTCATTGTATACCCGAACCATGGTGCAGGAAGTGCTTGCGGAAAGAAAATGAGCAAGGAGACTACCGATACCTTGGGAAATCAAAAGAAAACCAACTATGCCCTCAATCCTGAATTGAGCAAAGACGAGTTTATTGACGTCCTCTTGGAAGGACTGACAGCTCCCCCGGCCTACTTCCCTAAAAATGTTTTGATGAACATTCAAGGGTACGAAGCCCTCGATACAGTAATCGAAAGAGCTAGTAAGCCCCTAACGCCGGAGGCATTCGAGTTTGTAGCCAATGAAACCAGAGCGCTGATATTGGACACGCGTGATGCCGAAGATTTTGCAAAAGGATTCATCCCCAATAGTATCAATATCGGCTTGGAAGGAAACTTTGCGATGTGGGTTGGTGAAATGATCAGGGACATCAAACAAGAGATTCTTTTGGTTACCGATAAAGGAGAACAGGAAGAAGCGATGATTCGACTTTCTCGTGTAGGATATGACCACACCATCGGTTTCTTGGAAGGTGGATTCGACGCTTGGAAAGCTTCGGGAAAAGAAGTAGACAGCGTGAAGCGACTTTCTCCTGAGGAGTTTGCAGCTAAATATGACGAGAAACCGCTGGTGTTTGACGTTCGAAAAAAGAGTGAATTCGACTCAGAACACGTAGTAGATGCCGTAAATGTCCCGTTGAACCAAATCAACGATCACTTAGCTGAATTCCCAAAAGACAAACCATTTATGGTGCATTGTGCAGGTGGTTACCGCAGTATGATTGCGGCGTCAATCCTCAAGCAAAGAGGCTGGGACAATTTTGTGGACATCCGCGGAGGCTTTAAGGAAATCGCTGAAACGAAAGTTCCGAAAACAGACTATGTTTGCCCGAGTACTTTGCTCTAGCATGAGTACTAGGAAAAAAAAAGGGCTACCTCATCGGTAGCCCTTTTTTATTGTCCAATAGTAATTGCAAACATTGGAAATTAAGATGGCAATAAGACTGTGTCGATAACGTGAATTACACCATTACTCTGGTTCACATCGTATGTGGTGATATTAGCCGTATTTCCTGCTCCGTCCATTACTACGATGTTGTGCTTCCCATTCATAGTGAAGGTCAATGTTGCTCCTTGAACCGTTTTCATAGTCGCTTTACCTCCACCTTTTCTAATTGCTGCGGCGATGTCGTCAAAACCGTAATTTCCTGCCAAAACATGGTAAGTCAAAACCGCAGTAAGCTTTGACTTAGCCTCGGGCTTGAGCAGACTAGCCACGGTTCCTTCAGGCAAATTTTCAAATGCGTCGTTTACGGGAGCCAAAACCGTAAATGGCCCTTCACTCTGTAATGTCTCAACCAAATCCGCTGCCTTAACGGCTGCTACCAAAGTGGTATGATCGGCTGACTTAACGGCATTTGAAACGATATCCTTTTTTGGATACATGGCTTCGCCTCCTACCATTACTGCTTCTTTCTGAGAAAATACTGTTACAGCAAATGCTGCAAATGCGAATACTAATGCTAACTTTTTCATGATTCCTATTTTTTGATTTGTAATAGTTACGCCTCAAAAAGAAGATCAGATTTCAGTTTCAATAAATAAAGTGAAGTTCGTCTGTGATTGAACTAGACAGTTCCCAGATACACGAGTTGATCCAAGGTAGGATTTTCCAATCCACCCAGTGGTTCAATAGTAATGGCAAAAGCATCACCGTCATTGGTTTGTGAATCGGCCAGATAAACATCTTGGAAGTCTTTTGGAAGCACTCCCATATCAGAAGGCACACCGTCTTTTAATACCCATAGTTGGTATTGCTTATCAGTAGGTAGCTCGGGAAGTGATGCCAAATTAATCTTGACCTTACCCGATTCTTTTTGCCAGAGCACAGAGACTCCGGTAGATCCTTCAACTTTTGTAGACTCAAGTACTATTTTTTTAAAACTGGGGTCAAAAGTATCTTGAACATCTTCACTCAAGTATTCAACTTCTCCTCTCAAGTACTCGTTATTGGCCAAGAGTTGTTCTTGTTCCTCTTTGGCTGCAGCCAATTCAGTTTCAGCATTTCCACGTTCTACAAATTGCCAAAAGGCCAAAAGTAAAGTGATGGAAGCGGCGGCGGCCCATACTACAGGCCAAGTTGAGGAAGATTTGAACGGAACTGCAACTACCTCTTCTTCAACGCGAGTAGATTTTTCTTCCGCACTTGGAGGTAGTTGGTCGTGATTCGACAACTCGGCCATGATACTAGCCTTAATTCCTGAAGGGGCCTTTACAGCTCCTGCTTGTGCAAGCATCTCCAAATCAAGCTCGGCTCCTTCAAGAGCGGCTTTGATTTCGGGGTAAATTTTTGACAAACACTCGATCTCTTGACGTTCTTGTTCGGATACGTCTCCGAGAGCAAACTGCTCCAAAATACCTGATTCTATGTATGCCTTAACGTCCATTTCCAAATATTGACCGTAGCTCCTTCATCGCGTTTCTTATTCGCGTTTTGACTGTACCTAATGGCATATCAAACTTTTCTGCTATTTCGGGATGGCTGTAGCCTAAGATGTATGAATGCTCTATTAGTTCTCTTTGATCTTGATCTAAATTAGATAAAACCGTGTTTAAATCATGTTCGAGGGTAGGATCTGTTGAATCCGACGCATCATCTTTATATACGATCTTAAGTTCTGTTTGGATTTCAGCTTTACGCCCCGTTTTGCGGATGCTATCGATCGCTTTGTTCTTTACAATTCTCAAAAGCCATGTAAACAATCGACCCTTCGAAGGATCATAGGAGCGTGAATTTTTCCAAATCTTAACGAAAGATTCCTGCAAAACATCCGATGCAAGAGCCTCGTCTCCGACCATTCGCAGCACAACACCATACAAAGCATCAGAATAATGGTCATAAAGAAGATTCATGGCTTTCACATCACCTTCTTCAAATAATCTCAATATTTCTTTCTCTACGGGAGCCACGATCTAATAATGCTCAAACTTAAAATAAAGTTTTGAGGCAGTTATTAATTCTAGTCATTCTTGCGATAAAGAATTAGCTTTAGGTCAGTGCCTCTGGTACCAAAAGCAAGAAGCGAATCCGCATTCTCCATTTGAAATCCTTCTCGGACCAGATAATAAGAGCCAGATTCGGTTTCTGAGCGCAGCTCCAGAACCTCACCTCTCTCTCTTTCAATCATAAAAGAAGTTGCGCTGTGCACGTAGTTTAGCCCTGTTATATAGAGGGGCTTTCCTTCGGTGATTCTGGCCACTTCCAAAGCCGCTTCCGCATATGTAGCACCTTTAGCATCGCGATTCGGCAAAACAAACCAATCAAAACCAATCCGGACAACGAGAAGAAAGATTCCTAAAATGATCCATCTTCTTTGCTTCTGCCGATAAAACACCAGAGCTATAATCGCCATGGAAAGGCTTAGGATAGCCAATTTCACAATTGTTCCATTTACACCGAGCTCAGTGATTTGACCAATCGCAAACCATGGAGCAAGAGCACCCAGAATCATGATGGCCATTAAAATCAATTGAACTACTGAGATAGAACGTTGTGAAGCATCCTCCTCTGCTTTAACCAGCAAAACAAAAAGTAGCGGTAAGAACATGAAGAGGTAGCGAGGGTGGACACCGGGAGATGTCCAATAAACGATAATATTCAAGCCGAATACCAAGATGACAAATCGCCCGCATTGATCACGCCACAGAGACCTTGCAGCTCCTTTCCTAAAAAGGAAAACAACGAAAATGGTCCACGGTGCAAAATGGTAGAGATTTTCGAGCGGGAACTCATAAAGGGCTTTTAATGTATCTCCAATGCCATGGTCGGTTACGGTTCTTTTACTCGACTCTGTCCAAAGGGTCTCAAAAAGATCAAGAAGCGATTGAGAATTCACCTGTATATAGGCCATGTAGTATAGTCCAACCGGAATGATAAAGAAGAGAGCTCCAAGAAAGTGCATTCGATGGAAGAGAATTTTCCAGTCCTTGATGTAGATGGCAAAAGCTATGATGGTGAATCCTTGAAAGACTATTGGTGGAAGCCCCTTCATCAAGTAAGCTATGGCACTCAGGAAATAAGTAATGGCAAAAAGAGCAAAATATCTTTTCTGCCTTCCGAAGTGATAAAAGAGCATAAAGTTGGTGAAGATCACAGCCGAAAAGGCGATGTCAATTAAACCTAAAAAGCTATCGTAAAAAAGAATACGCCCGCTGGTGATGGTCATAATAGCCACTAACCACCCTACCCTTCTGCTGGTAGCTTTCCCAATCAGTCGAACAATTAGAAAGCCATAAATGAAAATGGCAACAGATACAGGAAAGCGCAAAGCAAACAGCGACGGTTCACCGAAGAGCCTGTAAGATCCGGCAATAATCCAGTTGTAAAGGGGCGGTTTATTGTAATAAAAAAGTCCATTTACAGTTGGTGCGATGAACTCTTCATTAAATAGCATCTCTAGTGCGATCAGGGCTCGAAGGCTCTCATCGGTATGGATGAAAATGTGGTGAACACCCAGATTGATAAGCAAAGCCGGAACAAGGAGCACGGCAAATAAGCCGTAGTAGAAATTGTCGCTTTGGAGTAGTCTGGAATTCATGAGCGCCGATAAACGCCCAAAAATACTATTTTGGATCAGTCTTCCAGTGCGCTCAAAATAGCCTCATCCAATGGTGATGCACCAGATCGGTAGCGATGGATCAAATTTCCTTCTTCATCAATCAGAAACTTCTCAAAGTTCCAATTGATATCACCTGTGAAATCTTCGTTTTCTAATGCAGTCAGCCATTTGAAAAGCTCGTGTTGATCAGCACCTTTCACACTGACTTTAGCTGCCATCGGGAACGACACACCGTAATTTTTCTCACAGAAAGCTGCAATTTGCTCATTTGACCCGGGCTCCTGTCCTCCAAAATTATTGGCGGGAAAACCAACGATTACTACATTATCGCCCATCTCTTTATTCAACTCTTCGAGCTGCTTGTATTGAGGTGTATATCCGCATTCCGATGCCGTATTAACAATAAGGATTTTCTTTCCTTTAAAGTCCTTAAAATCAATAGATCCACCTTCTAGGGCAGGAACTGAAAAATCATAGATCGTCATATTTGTCGTGTTTTGAGCAGAAATTGTAAGTGTGTAAAAGAGAGCTAGAATCAAGGTAATTTTTTGCATCATATGGTTTTGTAAGACTGATAGAAAAACTCTTGTTGTGGATAATTGTTTACCAAACTGAGCTTGATTTGAAGATTACAAGTGTAAATTGAAGGCAAAAAGGGATGGATCGAACATTTAAAAAGATGGGAAGTCACACTAGAGTGGAGCTAGGCAGCTATGCTCAGGAAATGCTGTCCAAGAATCCCGGTGTGAAAATATATGTGGGAAGCGATAGTCAAAATTATTCTAAGAAGACTCTATATGCTACAACGGTAGTCTTTCGTTTTGAAAACAACGGAGCGCATGTCATCTATCACCGAGAAGCCACTCCAGTGGTAAAGGATATGTGGACAAGATTATGGGGAGAGCTGCAGCGCAGTATTGATGTAGCGGGCTATTTAAAGTTTGAATGCGATGTACCGATAGAACAAATAGACCTAGACCTCAACTCCGATCCTGAGTTTCCATCCAATAAAGTTTTTCAAGCTGCTGTAGGTTACGCACAAAGCATGGGATATAAAGCCAAAACCAAACCTGATTTGCTCATGGCGACTTGGGCTGCAAACGTTCTTGTAAACTAGAACTCGTCTTTCTCGGCTCTTGCTGATTTCTCAAAAGCTGAATTCATCACACTCAAAATGAGACTGAATAGCAATGCCCACCAAAAGTTGGTTACATAAAAATCATCGACTAGCCAAGCTGCCATTTGTATGACTACGGCATTAATTATCAAAAGAAACAAACCCAATGTGAGAATCGTCACCGGAATCGTTATGACAACGAGTATAGGTTTGACGAAAATATTGAGAAACCCAATAATAACGGCCACAACAAGGGCTGTCCAAAAATCCTCAACCTGAACCCCTGGCAAAGCCCAAGCAAGGGCAAAAACCAAAAGTGCATTAAGCAGTAATTTAATGATCATATTCATAAAGACCGAAAATAGAAAAAGCGACACACTTTGAGTATGTCGCTTATCGATAAATCGTGTTTTTATTTCAATTCAGCACCATCTCTACAGGGCCGCTCCTTCCATTTTTAACTTCCAGAGCATTGGAGAAAGCTATCAAATTTGCGATGGTTTGCTTTTTCGGGCTTCTCACCTCTTCACCTCTATGAGATGAAAAACGGCGGCTAGCCTTTTGTTTGTTTGAATCAAATAAAAAATCAGAAGTAAAATTTGGCATAGGCGCTTTTTGTTTTTATGGAACTAAAACGACCTTCCAACTCTGATTATTATCCAACCATCGAAAATTATTTTGTGAGCTTGATATCGTGCTTCTCTATCATCTTCCTCATATTGATGAGTGCATAGCGCATTCTTCCCAATGAGGTGTTGATACTTACATTGCTTCTTTCGGCAATTTCCTTGAAGCTCATACCTCCGTAGTGACGCATCATCACCACTTCTCGCTGCTCTTCAGGTAGCTCTTCTACCAGTTTTCTAACATCTTCGTTAATGACATCATCAATCCATTGATCTTCCACGTTCTTCTCATCGCGAGGAATTGCTGCAAATGGATCATAATCATCATTTTCTCTCACGAAAGGCATTTTCTTTGACCTTCTAAAGTGATCGATTGAGAGGTTATGAGCTATTCGCATGACCCAAGGAAGAAACTTACCTTCTTCATTGTATCGTCCCAACTTAAGGGTGCGAATGACCTTTACAAATGTTTCTTGAAAAATGTCGTTTGCGAGCTCTTCGTCTCTCACCAACATATAAACCTGCGTGTATATTCGGTCTTTGTGTCTTGACAACAAAGCCTCAAATGCAGATTCATTTCCTTCTAAATATAGTCGAACCAATTCCTGGTCCGTAGCCGAGTTAGAATGCATACTTTCTCCTTTTTAATTAGTAGTAGTGATTTGAAAATTCAGGAGTAGATGTATGCTATAGGCTAAAAGAGTTTTGTGTTGTTTTCAAAAAAAATGTCCGCACTTTTATACGAACAACTGGAGACTAAGATATGTTAATTCCTCGTTGCAGGCAAATATGTGATAAATTTGTCCCTCCAAAAAATGTTAATCTCCTGTGATCCTATATGAGTACACAAACGGCTAAAAGCGTCGATTCCAAGACACACATCATCATTAAAAAAGCTCGTACTCACAATCTTAAAGGCGTCACCATCGCCTTGCCAAGAGGGAAATTTATAGTAATTACGGGTCTGTCAGGTTCAGGGAAGTCTTCCTTGGCTTTCGATACACTCTATGCAGAAGGACAACGACGATATGTTGAAAGCCTATCCTCCTATGCCAGACAATTTATGGGTAAAATGGATAAGCCCGAAGTGGAGTCAATCGATGGAATTTCTCCGGCTATTGCCATAGAACAGAAAGTCACCACGCGTAACGCGCGTTCAACGGTAGGCACCTCAACTGAGATTTACGATTACCTAAAGCTACTGTTCGCTCGAATCGGTAAAACCATTAGCCCCATTTCAGGAGAAGAAGTGAAACGGGAAACGGTAAGCGATGTAATGGACTTCTTCCATTCTATTGAAGAAGGTACAAAATGCATGGTAATGGCTCCAATCCTTCCAAAAAAAGGTAGAACTTGGGAGCAAGAGTTTGACATTCTCAAGCAACAAGGGTTTGCTAGAGTGAAAATCGACAATACGGTGGTAAGGCTGGAAGAGGCCGAAGCCAAAAAAAATTCAAAAGTGCTAATCGTCCTTGACCGCGTAGTCCATAAACAAGACGATGAAGAAAACGATGCACGTGTTGCAGATTCTGTTGAAACAGCCTTTTTTGAAGGCCAGGGAGAATGCGACCTTGAGGTTCTGGATGGAAGAAAAAAGGGCAGTCATACCTTTACAAACCGCTTCGAACGAGACGGGATGACTTTTGAAATTCCTTCTGAACACTTCTTTAGCTTTAATAATCCAGTGGGAGCCTGTAAAGTTTGCGAGGGATTTGGAAGCGTAATTGGGATTGATCCCGATGCCGTTGTGCCAAATCGGGCTCTCAGCATATTCGAAGATGCTATAGTGCCTTGGCGAGGTGAAAAGCTTAGCACTTGGAAGGATGAGTTGATTTACAATGCTGATAAGTTTGATTTCCCCGTACACCGGCCATTTAACAAGCTCACCGATGAGGAAGTAGAACTACTCTGGACAGGAAACAAATATTTTGCAGGCCTTAACGAGTTCTTCAAGTACTTAGAATCTAAGTCTTATAAAATTCAGTACCGCGTAATGCTCAGTAGGTATCGCGGTAAGACGACTTGCCCTGATTGTAAAGGATCGAGATTGAGAAAAGATGCAACTTATGTAAAGATAAGCGGTCATTCTATTGTAGATATTTTGGCAATGCCTGTTGGCAAAAGTGTCGCAGCATTTCAGAAACTTGGCCTTTCTGAAAATGATCGCCACATTTCTAAGCGCATTCTTACGGAAGTAACCAATCGATTGCAGTACCTCTGCGATGTAGGATTGGGATACCTCACATTAAATCGACTTTCCAATACCTTATCGGGCGGAGAATCTCAACGAATTAAGTTGGCCACTTCTCTGGGAAGCAGTTTGGTAGGAAGCATGTATATTCTCGATGAACCAAGTATCGGCCTTCACCCCCATGATACCAATCGATTGATCGAAGTATTGCGTTCGCTACAGCGCCTTGGAAATACTGTAATCGTAGTAGAGCACGACGAAGAGATCATGAAGGCGGCAGACCAAATTGTAGACATGGGACCCGAGGCGGGAACTCACGGAGGAGAGTTGGTCTTTCAGGGAAACCACGAGGAATTATTGATAGCGCAAAACTCCTTGACGGCAGATTACCTGACGGGACGAAAAGAAATTGCTCTCCCAAAGAAAGCAAGAAAGTGGAAAAACTCTATCTCCATCAATGGAGCTCGACAGAACAATCTAAAAGATATAGATGTACAGTTTCCACTTGAATGTCTGGTGGCAGTCTCTGGTGTAAGCGGGAGTGGTAAGTCTACCCTGGTCAATTCGGTCCTCTACCCTGCTCTGCAGAAACATCTCGGAGAATATGGGCAGAAAATGGGCGACTTTGATGATTTGGAAGGAGACTTGAAGATGATCAAAGCGATTGAATTCATTGATCAAAATCCCATTGGAAAAAGCTCTCGGTCTAATCCTGTGACATATGTAAAGGCATTCGATGATATTCGTCAGCTCTATGCATCGCAAAAATTGGCGAAGCTCAGAAACTACAAGCCTGGTGTCTTTAGCTTTAACGTGAAAGGCGGCCGCTGTGAAACTTGTGAGGGAGAAGGTGTTGTGAAAATAGAAATGCAGTTTATGGCAGATATCTATCTGACTTGCGAAAGCTGCAATGGCACTCGATTTAAAGACGAAACCCTTGAGATAAAATACCGTGATAAAAATATCGCTGAAATTCTGGCGATGACCGTTGCTGAGTCCATCGAATTCTTTCAAGAGGACACCAAAAGTGCTGCTGCAAAAAAAATAGTCTCTAAGTTAATCCCGCTCGAAAAAGTTGGGTTGGGCTATGTTCAGTTGGGACAGTCTTCCAACACATTAAGTGGTGGTGAAGCACAACGAACAAAATTGGCCGCCTTTTTGGCCAAAGGAGACTCAGAGCCGCACACCCTCTTCATCTTCGATGAGCCCACGACGGGGCTACATTTTCATGATGTAGCAAAATTGTTAGATAGCTTCAACGAGCTGATTCACCGAGGAAACAGCGTATTTGTAATCGAGCACAACACGGACGTACTGAAGTGCGCCGATTGGATCATAGACATGGGCCCGGAAGGAGGAGATGCAGGTGGCCAAGTAGTTTTCGCCGGAAGGCCTGAAGAACTGGCAAGTCAAAAAGGATCTTTGACGGCAAAGTATCTCTCTCCAAAGTTTTCCTAACGAATCAACGTAACGAATCCCTTTTCTTCCAGTGTTTCACTTTGGCAGATACCGCTGTACTTCACATAGTAAGGATAAACTCCCGGTGGAACGAAATAGTCAGATCCATTCGCAGCACCATTCCAACCTTGTGACGGGTCTGTCGTTTCAAACATTAATTCTCCCCAACGATTGTACACAGAAAACAAGTAGTCATCCAATTCACTATCCGAAGTAGAAATCTTAAATAGATCGTTTATTCCATCACCGTTTGGTGAGAATGTATTCGGAATGTACACAATAGGCTCTGGCTCAAGACCTTCCACAACGTATTGTCCTATTTGCTCGCAGCCTCCATTATCGATATACATGTAATTGTACATGCCACCTCGAGTGACTACAATCGAATTACCCGTCAAACCATTCTCCCAGAAGAACTCCTGGTGATTCACGGCAACAGTAATTCTCTCTCCAACACCTTCGCAAATTTCAGTTTCAAATGAGGTAGTTTCCTCAACACCTAATCCAATCTCAATGCTTCTGGAATCGGAACAAAGGCCAGTCTGGACTTGCACGACATAGACACCTGGCTCAGTTACGACAAGATCAGGAGATGTAGCACCCGTGGGTTGCCACAAGTATGAAGCTTCAGCCAGATCGTATTCATTCTCGAGTGTAACGGAGGTAGCATTGTGACAAATATCTCTGTCCGGTCCAAAGTCCAATGGTAATTCACTCACCAGTGTAATGGTGTCACTGATAGTGAAAGGGTTATTACATCCAATAGGAATAATTTCTGCTTCAACAGTATAAAGCCCTGAGAAATCAGCATCAAATACGAAAGAAGTCTCCGTACCTACCTCATCTCCAGAAACAAACCAAGTATAGCTAGCCATGCCAGCCGTGTTGTCGAGCTCACCTTCTAAAATTAACTCCCCGCATACTCCCGTTTGGTTTAGAGTCATCGTTCCATCGATGGCAGGTGGTTCAATGAATTCGATGGTAATAGAAGCTTCGTCCTGAACATTACAGGTCGAAGGGTTAATCGCAGTCAACGTAATGGTATAAGTCCCATAATCATCATATACATGAGTTGGACTGAAGATAGCAGAGGTTTCTCCATCACCGAAAGCCCATAAAAACTCTGTGGCATTTGCAGAAGCATTTAACAACTCAATGGATAGACCACATTCTGTATCGAATGTGTTGCCAATCTCAGCGGTGACATCTGCCAAATTTGTGATCTCCTCAACAACCGTTTCGTCAAGCTCACATCCTTCATCGACTGCATACAGGGCAACTGTATTGGTTAGGTCCAGATTAGCAAATTGATGAGATGCATTGTAAGACGTGTAAAGCGTATCTCCATTGATAATCCAGAAGAAATCGAGGAAATCATTTCCACCCGTAGTGTTAAACATGGTGACCTCACCTGTTTCACAATCGATGGATGTATCGAATGTTGGTTGGAAGTCTTCGGGAGCGAATATGTCGATATTCAAGCTCACCGTATCAGCCAGGTTACAACTCAAGGAGTCACTGGCAATCATCGATACCGTGTAAGTTCCCGGTTCTTCAAATATATGTACGGGCTCAAACTCGGTACTACCTGTACCATCCCCAAAGTCCCACTCAAAAGTGTCACCTATTGAAAAATTCGAGAAAGAGATTTCGTGTGGAGCACATCCATCTAACTCAGAAGGCGCATTGAACGCGGCATTGACTCCGCTTAACTCAAAGTCAATTTTGAAGACGCCTATATCCCATGAAGTGAACTGATCTTCAGCATAAGCCCCATCAGTAGTGGCAATACCAGCAGAACTCGAGCAGACACCTTGATAAACAATACCCGACTTGTCGAAGCGACTAGTTCCGCCGTCTACATGGGCACCACTGTAGTACGTAGCATATGCAAGGCTGTCTAAATCATCGATAAAAGCAGCCAAATAAAAACTTCCATTGTCAAATAAAGCATCATCAGTCAAAGGCAAATCAGCTGCAGCCTGAAAAGCCGAAATGTATACCCTGTCACAACGATCAATTAGGAAGGCAACGGGTGCGCCGCCACCACCACCTCCAAAAATACCTTCAGCACCTATTGCCGTGCTCGCAAGAACCTCCGATAATTGAGGATTAAACTTGGTGATAAATAATTCCTTAAAATCAGTGGTGAACACGCCGTCTGTTATTGGCCATTCGTCTCCCGCCTGAGTGCGACCGTAAATCCAAACGTTATTGTCGTTGTCTAAATCCATGAAATAACCCTGTTCTCCTTGGGAAGTGCCCACATAAGTCGAGTAAATCAAATCACTTCCGTCGGGCGACAAAGTGCCGAGGATAGCATCGACATCTGTAGCATCACCAGGTTCGCCTTCTTGATAAACTCCAGCAGTTGTGGGATAATCAGAACTTCCCGTAGCACCGGAAAAGACAACATTTCCGTTTTCGGCAATTCTAACGTTTAATAGAGCGTCACTTTCGCTACCACCAATAAAAGTACTCCAGAATAACACGGTAAGATCTGAACTAAGTTTGGCGCAAACTCCATCCGCTGTGCCATCTAGAGTGGTTGAAAAAGCTCCCGATGTAACGGGGAAATCATCGGACTGGGTTGCAGAGGCAAGGTAGACATTGCCTTCAGAGTCTAGACTGACTTCGCCTCTTAGACCGTCATATCCGAAAAGAAATATTGGATTGTTTCCATCTAGTCCTTCTCCACCCAAATAGGTCGAGGCTATGAGTTCTGTACCATCATCTGAAAGTCTTGAAATAAAGATATCTGTTCCCCCAGCTGATTCTTCTTGAAAAGCTCCAGGAGTAGTTGGGAAATTCTGGTCTCCAGTAGTTCCAAATACGACCAACTCACCAGAAAGATTTGCTGAAGCAGAATGTGGATAAGTTCCGCCACCACCGAGATAAGTTGCGTAGATTTGCTCCGAAGCATCTGGGGTAAATTTATTGATCACTGCGTTTACTCCGCCGCCACCTCCCTCAAAACTTTCTTGTAGAGCACCATCACTGGTGGGCAGCCCCGGACCAAAACCGATTCCAAAACTGAAAATATTGCCTTCCTGGTCATAGGCAGCTCCATGACCGTAATTATTATCGCCTGTCGACCCGGTGAGCGTTGCTCCTACCAATAAAGGGTCTATAACCAATGTGAAGTTTTCATCATACTCAGCCACGGAAAACCCAAAACCTCGATCCAACTTCTGAAATGAAACTTCAACCGGAACCTTCTTACCTGAAATGATTTGATACGCCTCAGGGATAATTTCCTTTACCCATCCATAAGGAGTCTCAAAAACTAGCTCATCTCCTGCTATTTTAGCTTCAATTCCTGACCATTCCCATTTTATGAGTGATGGGTCAGCATTAGGAGCAACGATAAAGTCGTACTCCAATTGATTTCTAGGATGCAGCTTGTAAAGAACATCAATACCGGGATAAACTTCGGTTTTCCGTACTTGCTTCACATCTTTTACCCCTGAAACCCATTGATCGGGAGATCCAAAAAAGTAATTTCTGAGTGGTCCTGTTTGGCCTTCTCCATTGGCCGCAGCAGCCATATTATGGCCAATGAATTTCCAAGAAAAACCAAATAGCGGCACAGAAGGTGTTTCACCACTGTAGGCGTGGGCCGAATCGTGATGTGCCTTGAGGGCTTCAATGGGGGACATTCCTACTGTAAAACCTTCAGGCTTTAAGAATACCGCGTATCTAGGTGTGTAAATTACATGAGAGAAATCACCTTCAAATTGTCCTTGGTTTGGACGAAAGGCAATACTTTCATGAGAATGCGGTGTAAGAGATGGTTGCTGAGATAAAGCAATTTGAGAATAGGAAAGAAAACATAGGATCAACAGGCTCAATATACTTCTCACGGCGAATGTGGTGTTTAAGGTTTAGGTTTCTTCTTTAAACTGTAAATCAAATAGCCTCTTGTAATGCCCATCAGCCTCCAAGAGTTGTTGATGATTTCCTTGCTCCACGATTTCACCTTTTTCTAAAACGATAATTCTATCGGCTTTTTGAATGGTGCTCAACCGGTGAGCAATGATGATACTGGTCCTATTAGCAGTTAGCTTATCAATAGCACGCTGTATCATTAATTCTGACTCCGTATCTACCGATGAAGTTGCCTCGTCGAGGATTAAAACTTTCGGATTGTAAACATAAGCGCGAATAAAGCTAATAAGCTGACGCTGACCAACACTAAGCATACCACCTCTTTCCTTTACGTCGTAGTCGTATCCGCCGGGAAGTCTTTCGATAAATTGACTGGCTCCAACAGCTTCAGCTGCCTTTTTGACGTCATCAATTTTAATCCTGTCATTTTGAAGGGTAATGTTCTCAGCTATGGAAGTAGAAAACAAGAAAACATCCTGAAGAACCACGGCAATCTCATTTCGGAGGTAATCCAAATTAAAATCACGAATCGGAATTCGATCAATTTTTATTTCTCCTTTTTGAAACTCGTAAAACCGATTTACAAGATTGACAATTGAAGACTTTCCTGCTCCTGTAGCACCTACGAAAGCTACCGTTTCACCCTCTTTCGCTTCAAAGGAAATATCTTTTAGCACCCACTCTTCATCGTTGTAAGCAAACCAGACATTCTCGAATTTAATATTGCCCTTAATTCCCGAGTCAAGCGTACCCGCATCTTGAATCTCCTCATTGGTATCCAGAACTTTAAACACTCGTTCTGAGCCTACCATCCCCATTTGTAGAACATTAAACCGATCTGCCAATTGGCGAATAGGCCGAAAAAGCATATAGATGAGAAGTATAAACATGACCAAGTCTCCCTGGGTGACTTCTCCTTCCAAGACTCCGCCAACTCCCCACCAAACCAAGAATGCCAAGGAAACGGCCGATAGAATTTCGACCACGGGAAAGAAAACCGAATAAGCCCAAACGCTTCTGATGTGTGCCTTTTTGTGCGCATCATTAATTTCTCTAAACTTTTCTTTTTCCCTTTCTTCCCTATTGAATACTTGAACGATCACCATACCCGTGATGTGCTCTTGCACAAAGGCATTGAGTTTAGATACCTGCGTTCTCACCTCCTGAAATGCTCGCTTGATAGCATTCTTAAAAACGATCATGGCAACGATCAAGAATGGAATTGGCGCCAAACTGTAAAGCGTTAATTTCCAGGAGACGAAGAACATAAAACCTATAACTGCGATGAGTTTAAGAAGCTCACCCATGATAGAGAGGAGACCTTGTGAAAAGATTTGAGCGATTGTCTCAATATCGCTGATGCATCTGGTTACCAGCGTTCCGATGGCCGTTTTGTCAAAATACTTCAGCTTAAAAGAAGTGATGTGGGTAAACACCTTTGAGCGAAGATCGATAGTAACCGATTGCCCCAGCCAATTGCTATAGTAAGTTTGATAGAATTGCATAAATGCTTCTACAAACAGCACTCCTACTATGATAAGCGTGAGTACCAGAAGACCGTTTGAATCGCCTGCCACAACATACTCATCCACTGCTTTACCAATGAGGTATGGACGCAAAACACCCACAACAGCCAGTAAAATGGTGAGCAGTAGCGCTTGATAGAGCACGCCCATGTATGGCTTGGCATAAACCATCACTCTGGAAAATAATTTCGTGTCAAACGCCTTGCCCGTTACTTGCGCCATTTAATCAGGGTAGTTTATATGATTAAGAAATAGCCCTTGTGGATGAGCTGATTTACCAGCCGAAGAACGATCTTTTTTTTCCAATACTTTCAAAATTTTATCCGGTACTTCCAGTCCTTCTCCTATGGGAAGTAAGGTTCCTACAATTGCCCGAACCATATTTCTCAAAAAACGATTGGCACCGATGGTAAGAACAAGGCCATCATCAATTGGTTCCCAAAAAGCAGTATGAACATGGCATATGTTTGTTTTCACCTGTGTATTGCTTTTGCTAAAGCTGGTGAAATCGTGTTCACCTAAGAGTAGTTTAGAAGCTTGATTGAGTAAATCCGGATCGAGCTCTTTGACATGGTACACGGAATAAGCATTCTTAAATGGAATCTTCTTGAAGTGCATGAAATACTTGTACTCACGGTAATCGGCAGAAAATCGCGCGTGTAGCTGGGAATCAACTTCCTTGCATTCATAGACTGCAATATCTTTGGGTAGAATCGCATTAATCTTATAGAGAAACTCCGAGTGCAATGGTAGTTCCGTGTCAAAATGAGCGAAATACTCAGAGGCATGTACTCCCGTATCCGTGCGTCCACACCCTATCAATGCTCTAAAGTCTTTTACCAAGATTCTGAGGGCCTTTTCCAAGGTTCCTTGAACCGTCGTAACTTTCGGCTGAATTTGCCAACCTGAATAGTTGGTGCCATCGTAAGCCAGTTTTAAGAAGTAACGTGTCAACTCAATTTTTTCGCAAAAGTACATGAAACGAATCGGACTCTTATCAGATACACACGGATACATGGACGATCGAATTTTGCATCACTTAAAAGACTGCGATGAGATCTGGCACGCAGGCGATATTGGCTCCCATGAAGTAATGGAACCTCTTCACCAATTGGCCGAAGTTCGAGCGGTTTACGGAAATATTGACGACACCACTTTAAGAGCGACCTATCCCTTAAACAATGCCTTTGAAACTGAAGGAGTCAGGTGCTTGATCACACACATTGCCGGAAGGCCAGGCAGATACCCCAGAAGGGTAAAAGCAGAAATAAGTGCGTTCAATCCCAATATCTTCGTTTGTGGACACTCGCATATTCTATTGATCAAGCGCGATCCCAATTCAGGTTTAATCCATTTTAATCCAGGAGCTGCAGGAAAGCATGGCTTTCACAAAATTCGCACATTGATTCGCTTCAGTATCGATCACGGAAAAATTTTGAACCCCGAAATAGTTGAACTAGGAAAAAGAGGCTCTTAGCGAATTCTATCAAGAGATTTTACCAGGGCTTCGTCTTTTTTGATTCCTCGAATGGCCAAGAACAGAAAGGTGATGGCGATCACAGGCAAGTAAAACCCTACATGGTACAGAATAGATACTTCATCTCCATATAACATGCTGTGAATACTATCAATGGCAAAAAAGAGGTAAACGATAAAACCGAGATTCATCAGGAAGCCCAGCCTTGTCACCCTCAACTGAACGGGTCTCTTTTTGTACAAAAAGATCGCTATGGCGGGAAGCATAGTGACGAACAGACTCATTATCCAAGTAGGAAAAAGAAAGGGGCCCGCCATCTCCACCAAATCGCTTTGCACATTGAACACGCCAAAAACAGCGTATTCGGCCAACTTCACATCACCTTGGAGGTAATGTGCAAACGGTAAAAAGAAGGTGAGTAAGCCCGCTGTAGAGGCTAAGAAAAGATATATAGACTGCGCGCGCTGAATCATATTGAATACTTTGAAATAGTTTCGAGGCAAATATATGACATAAAATAGGCGGGCTTTTCAACTTCTAATTGTGATATTTTTTTTAGCTTCGAACCAGCTTTGACACGAATTGTTGTATCATTGCATCATCAGTGAGCCGATAGATTTCTTCTCTCGCACTACCTTCAATACTACTTGAACACAACATCTTTAAATAATTTCTTAGTCGATGTACGACATCATTGAATTAAACGGCAAAAAAGTAGCCGATCTTAGAGCTATTGCTAAAGAGCTGAACGTCAAAAGAACAGAATCTCTTAAGAAGCAGGATCTCATCTACCGAATATTAGATGAGCAAGCAATCAACCCTCCAAAGAAGCAGCCGGCAGCAGCAACTGAAGAGAAGAAAGAATCCAGACCTCCGCGCAAGCCGAGAGAGGTAAAAGTGACAGCCAAGGAAGCAAAGGCTCCCGAGTCAAAGTCTTCTGAAGAAAAAACAAAAGAGGACAAAGATCTTTTCTCCTCAAACGATTCTGAAAAGAAGGAAGAGCGAAGACCGAGACCAGAGCGCAAACCAAGACCTGCACCCAAACGAAGGTCTGAAGGCGATGATGCAAAAGCAGATAATTCGAACAACAAAGATGCCTCGGATAATCGCAAAGACAGCGAGGAGCGCAAAGGTCCGAGTGACAGAAGAAACAATGATCGGAACAGAAAAGACGACCGAAATGGGTCAAACGATCGAAGACGATCTTCTGACAGAAACGAGCGAACACGTGGAGAAGACGATAAGAATACACCACACCGTCCCAATCCAAGACCACAAAGGAATCAGCCGAGACAAGAACAACAGAAGCGAGAAGATTACTACAACTTTGATGGACTCGTTCAAACAGAAGGTGTACTCGAAGCGATGCCTGATGGTTATGGCTTTTTGAGATCCTCTGATTACAATTACTTGAATTCGCCTGATGACGTGTATGTTTCTCAGTCGCAGATAAAATTGTTTGGCCTCAAAACGGGTGATACCGTAGTTGGTCAAGTTCGTCCCCCAAAGGAAGGTGAGAAGTATTTTCCGCTGATCCAGGTTGATGAAATTAACGGAAGAGATCCCGATTTTGTAAGAGATCGTGTTCCTTTTAAATACCTCACTCCTCTTTTCCCTCAGGAAAAGTTCAACTTGGCGGGTGACAATAAAAATGTCAGCACGCGTATCATGGATCTTTTTGCCCCTATCGGGAAAGGCCAACGTGGGTTGATTGTGTCTCAACCAAAAACGGGAAAAACAACTTTACTCAAGGATGTTGCCAATGGCATTGCTGCCAATCACCCCGAAGTATATCTGATCATATTGCTTATCGATGAACGGCCGGAAGAAGTAACGGACATGAAGCGCTCGGTAAATGCTGAGGTAGTCGCATCAACCTTTGATGAACCGGCATCTCAACACGTTAAGATCGCCAACATCGTTTTGGAAAAAGCCAAGCGAATGGTCGAATGTGGCCATGATGTCTGCATTCTTCTAGACTCGATTACGCGTTTGGCAAGAGCATACAATACTGTTTCACCTGCGTCCGGAAAAGTACTTTCAGGAGGGGTTGATGCTAATGCATTACAAAAGCCTAAACGCTTTTTTGGTGCGGCACGAAACATTGAAAACGGAGGTTCACTATCCATACTTGCTACCGCATTGACCGATACCGGTTCGAAAATGGATGAGGTGATCTTCGAAGAATTCAAGGGCACAGGTAACATGGAGCTTCAACTCGAAAGAAAAATTTCGAACAGAAGAATTTACCCTGCCATCGACATCTTGGCGTCAGGAACTCGAAAGGAAGATCTACTTCTTTCAAAAGATATCCTTCAGCGCATCTGGATTCTTCGCAAGCACATAGCAGATATGAATCCTATAGAGGCTATGGAGTTTATCAAAGGACGCGTAGAACAGACTCGTTCTAACGAGGAATTCTTGATCTCAATGAACGGATAATGACTCATCCGAGTGTGAATATTTCTGTGCGAGTCGCATTGGGCTTTATGGCTCTGCGACTCGTTCTTTTTTTCATCAATGCCGATTTTCCGTATCAGGAAGAAATCTTCCTTTTTCTACTCTTAGCGGCTTTTCCTGGCTTGACGATCTACGCCATTTGGCCTAGAGTTGAGAAGAAATCATTTAAAGATGATGCTCTCAATGCTTTGCGTCTGAATGTGATTTTTGCGGTCGCGATGTCAATTTTCATCTACGCCTTCTACGCTTTTGCGGATACCAATTATTTTCCAAATATGAGGGATATGATTGTCGCGAGAGAGCTGGCCGCCAATCCTGGTTTGCCCGAGGAAGATATGAGGCGTGGTGTAGAGCAGTTCTTTTCACTGAGAAACTTCTCCATTCTGGCTATTCTGTTCTTTATGGTGATGGGCGTTTTCTATTCCGTTCTCTTCTCCGCTATAAAGCGACTGGTGATTAAGTAAAAAGCTCCTTCGCTACTTCTTTAAAGTCAATACCGTCAAAATTCCCTGAGCTCATCATCAAGAGGTTTTTATTCTTCCAATTGATCGACCGAAGCTCAGCTAGCAATGCCTTAGACTTTGTAAATATTTCAACATTGGTTCCACCAAAAGCCGTGATGACGTCTTTCTCGCTCAAAGATTCCAATCGCTTATGCTCCACCACCTCAGGGCTGAAGTAGATCAAAGCGCGATCGGCCTTAGCCATTGTACCTGCATATTGAGGCAAAAACTTTTTGTTCAGACTGCTGAAAGTGTGCAGTTCCATACAAGCAATCAGTTTCCTATTGGGAAATTGTTCTTTTAAGGCTGAGGTCGTCGCCCGCAGTTTGCTTGGCGCGTGTGCAAAGTCTTTGTAAAAAAGCGATGATTCAGTTTCACCTACTTTTTCAAGCCTTTTGGAAGCACCGGTGAAGTCTTTGATCGCGTTTAAAAAGTCTCTTGGTTGAATTTGAAGTGCTCGGCATATTTCCATAGCACCGCGAAGATTGGCCATATTGTGAGCACCGAATAATTCCGATTGAAATTCCTCTCCTTCAAAATGAATAATCGTCTGACCATTTCTTATTTCGCTATTCAATTGCCCATAAGGAACAACAGTTAAATCACCTCTCCGATTCGCCATATTGCGGAGCTCGGCATCTTCTTCGAAATAGATTAGCGTACCATTCTTAACTATCAAATCAACGAAAGTGGAAAATTGCTCCACGTAATTTCCAAAGGTCGGGAACACATTGATGTGATCCCAAGCTACTCCTGTGAGAATAGCTATATGAGGTTTATAGAGATGGAACTTAGGCCTTCTGTCAATGGGTGATGACAAGTACTCATCCCCTTCTAAAATGACCACATCAGCCTTATCTGTAAGCTTCACCATACAATCCATTCCCTCTAACTGAGCGCCTACCATATAATCGACGTTTTTTCCCAGTCGATTCATAACATGTAGTAAAATCCCGGTGATAGTTGTTTTGCCATGGCTTCCGCCAATGACTACCCGAGTCTTGTTTTTGGTTTGCTCGTAGATGTATTCGGGGTAAGAGTATAGTCTTATTCCCAAATCTTTGGCTCTAGTCAATTCAGGATTGTCAGCTCTGGCATGCATTCCCAGCACTACAGCATCCAAATCTTCTCGAATATTGTCGGCATTCCAACCAAGTTCTTTTGGAAGAATCCCTTCCTTTTTGAGTCTGGATTTTGAAGGTTCAAAAATTTCATCATCGCTTCCGCTAATGTCAAAACCTTTTCTTTTCAAGGCAATTGCAAGATTGTGCATTGCGCTTCCACCAATGGCTATGAAGTGAATTTTCATGACTTGAACTTACCTGTTTTAAGGCAAGTCTCTATAATTCATTTGCGCTCTTTTACACAGCGTATTGTTACATTCGCTTCAAAGCAAGATTTATGCAAATACATACTATAGAAACGGGCAACTTCAAGCTGGATGGAGGAGCTATGTTCGGAGTAGTTCCAAAATCACTATGGTCTCGATTCAAAACGCCTGATGAAAACAATATGTGCAGTTGGTCCATGCGCTGTCTTCTCGTCGATTACGGTGACAGGCTGGTATTGATCGATACGGGAATGGGTGACAAACAGAGTGAAAAATTCTTTGGATACTATTACTTGTTTGGTGAGGATTCGCTCTTGAAATCGGTTGAGAACAAAGGATATTCCAAAGAAGATATTACTGATGTTGTCCTAACACATTTACATTTTGATCACTGCGGTGGTGCTGTTTCTCTGGATCGATCGAAAGAGCGATACTACCCCACTTTTCCAAATGCTACCTATTGGTCGTGTCAGGAACATTGGGACTGGGCCATAAATCCGAATGATCGAGAGAAAGCTTCCTTCCTGAAAGAAAATATACTTCCCATCCAAGAAGCTGGTCAGCTCAAATTCGTGACGAGAAATGAGAGGTGGAGTAAGGAAGAATTGTTTCCGGGATTCCGTCTCTTCTTTGCAGATGGGCACACAGAAAGTCAAATGATACCATACATCGAGTACGAGGGAAAGACCTTGATCTATGCTGCAGATTTACTGCCTTCAGCGGCTCATGTTCCTATGCCGTATATAATGGGATACGACGTACGGCCATTAGAAACGCTAAAAGACAAAAAGATATTCCTGGATGATGCTGCCGCTAAGGAGCAAATAATCTTTCTGGAGCACGACATTGACAACGAGTGTATTTTAGTTCAAAACACGGAAAAAGGCATACGCCTGAAAGAGTCATTTAGATTTAGCGAGATTTTCACTTAGAAAGAGACAAAAAAAAGATCCCACAAATCATTGTGGAATCTTCTTTATTGTAATCACTTTCAGTTCTGAAGAGTGATTCTAGTAGAAATACTACGTAGTCGTTTAATCGAAATTGTAGGTGTAAGTAGAATTTACTGAGTGCATTCTCACAGGGCTCCTTGGAATCGTGATAGAACTGTAATTTAGATCCTGCTGTTGATCATCATTACGAACAGCATTTTCTTGTTCTTCTTCCTTCTCATCTTCTTCAATCTCCATGATTTCAGATTTGATGACCTCTACGTCATATTGACTTCCTGTTGGTAAAGGAGATCTGGATTGACCATAAACCGTCGAAGAGAGCGCGGCAAAAACGAAAACTGATAGTATTCGGTTAATCATCTTCATAAATAATTTGAATTTATTGATTCGAACGGTGATACTGTAATATCAGTCTTCAGGTTTCAATAGATTTACAGATACGGGGCAAATCAAGGCTCAAAAAAATAGTACACTCGTCAGGACCAACCCTTCTTTCTTCCTTATAATCAGAGAAAAAGAGATCAGGTTTAAAAATTGACTTAAACAGCAGTACCCAAATGAAAATTATTTTTTTCAGTCAGCATTAAAAAAAAGAATGAAGATTTTAAATCAAACCAGACTTTAAGACAAAGAAAAATCCCGCACCACCATGCGGGATTTAAAAAATGTTGCCTCAGAATTAAAGCCTATGAAAATCAGAGAACAACAAGGCAGTTGGTTCTAGTCACGATTTGGCATCCACATAGAGTCACCAGTATAAATTTTCGCCGTACTAGGGTTAAGTGGTCTTTTAGTCGTTTTGAAGTATCGAATTTCTTCAGCAATGTCTGTAGACTCTCCGTCATCTTCGTCTTCATCTTCCTCAGGTTCATCATACTTGAATCTGGTGTCATTATTAACTTTTACCGTGCTTTCCGGCAAAGTTGTGCTTGACTGTGCAAAACCCACTGAAGAGAATGCAACAAAAAGTAGGACGAGTAATACTTGATTAATGGTTTTCATAATAGCCTGTTTGTTTAGTTTGTTTAATGTTTAACCTTTTAAAAATCCTCCAGCTTAGTTTGAGCTATTGGTGCCTATTGTTTGTTTGTATGTCTGACGACTAAGCTACCGGATTTGTTACTCGGTGATTTTCGATTTTGGTTTCTTTAACTTTGATTAACACGAATCGTATCGCTTTAACAGATTTATTACCAAGATCATAGGCACTCTTTAACAAAATCATTTTAAGCGTAGATGTAAATGGTAGTTTTGTGCCATGATTTCTTCAAAGTACATCGAGAATGCCGTGAACGAGATTGCTTCGCTGCAAGGTGTAGGAAAACGCACTGCCTTGCGTTACGTCTTGGACCTTGCAGGAAGGTCTGATGAAGACATCGCTCGTTTTATTAGATCTATTCAGGATTTAAAAGACCATGTGAAGCCATGCAAGAGCTGCCATAATCTGTCTGATACAGATATCTGCAATATTTGCAGTAACCCGAGCAGGGATCAATCCATCATTTGTGTAGTAGAAGATATAAGAGATGTAATAGCCATAGAGGCCACTCACCAGTACAAAGGCCTTTATCACGTTTTAGGTGGAAAGATTTCGCCTATGGACGGCATCGGCCCTTCTGATCTGAATGTGGGGACCTTATTGGAACGAGTGGATCACGAAGAGGTAAAAGAACTCATATTAGCTCTTTCCGCCACAATGGAAGGAGACACCACATCCTATTACGTTTACAAAAAGCTTGAGAAAAACGATCATCTAGTTACTTCAACCCTTTCCAGGGGAGTACCTGTAGGTGATGAACTCCAGTACACGGATGAGGTGACCTTAGGAAGGTCTATCGTTCAGCGGACCCCATATGATAAAAGCCTGCAATAAGTATGGTAGATCTTACGGTCGTAATAGTCAGCTATAATGTGTCTTACTTCTTGGAGCAGTGCCTGCACAGCGCACTCAAAGCTTCAGAGAGACTAAGCTGTGAGGTAATTGTAGTCGACAACAATTCTGTCGATGGATCAGTAGCTCTGGTCAGACAAAAATTTCCTACGGTAAAACTTATTGCAAACAAAGACAATGTAGGTTTTAGCAAAGCCAATAACCAAGCGATTCGCGAGAGCAATGGAGAATACGTACTTCTTTTAAATCCTGACACCTTGGTTGAAGAGGATACTTTCGCTAAAACGGTGGCATTCATGAATGAGCATCCCGATGCAGGTGGCCTTGGTGTGAAAATGATTGACGGCAAAGGACGATTTCTACCCGAAAGCAAAAGAGGCCTACCTACTCCATCCGTTGCATTCTATAAAATATTTGGTCTTAGTGCACTTTTTCCAAAATCGAAAACTTTTGGGAAATACCACCTCGGTTATTTGAGCAAAGAAGCGACCCACAGCATTGAGGTGCTCTCGGGAGCATTTATGCTTATGAGAAAATCAGTATTGGATAAAGTAGGATTACTTGACGAGGATTTCTTCATGTATGGTGAAGACATCGACCTTTCATACCGAATTATTTTAGGAGGTTACAAGAATTTCTACTTCCACGACGCTCGGATCATTCACTACAAAGGAGAAAGCACAAAAAAGAGTAGTGTAAACTACGTGTTCGTGTTTTACAGAGCTATGGTGATTTTTGCCAAGAAGCATTTCTCCAAAAGAAATGCGAAAACTTTTGGCTTCTTTATCAATCTGGCTATCTACATCAGAGCGGGGCTGGCCCTATTACAACGGTTCATTTCCAAGACCTTTATCTATCTCGCTGATTTTGCCATAGTTTTCTCGCTTTTGCTTTTGCTAAAAACTTGGTATGTATCCGTTTCGGGAATTACTTACCAAACCGAGTTGCTCCTCGCCGCCTTTGCTGCTTACACGGGTATTTGGTTGATCAGCAGCTACCTGAATGGAGGATATGACAGGCCATATTCCAATTTTAAAAACTTACGTGGAATTGCCATCGGCACACTCATCATCTTGATGATTTACGCTCTGCTTCCTGAGAGCCTTCGCTTCTCGAGGGCGTTGATCCTTCTAGGCACACTCACTACAACTGTTTATTTCCTTTTGAGTCGTAATCTACTCAATGCCATATCACCAAGCGAGGCGCAACTGCGCGAAGGGAAAATCGGAGTGATCGCAAGCGAAACGGAGTTTGAACGAATAGAAAAACTACTGACCGAATCAGGATTTCGGGGTATCAAGCCGCTTCGAATCTCTCCCGAAAAGGATAAAAGAGGAGAAGAAGCTCATGCAGATAGGCTGGCAGAAATCGTTTCTATTTACAAACTACAAACAGTCATTTTCAGCGGACTGGATGTTGCTTCTCAAAAAATTATTGGCCTAATGGCGAATACCGAATCAAAGGGGTTGCAGTTTAAAATCGCTCCACCGGAAAGTGCTTTCATCATTGGCAGCAACTCGATAGAGAGAGGTGGAAACGTATTCTTGATGGACTTAAACGCTGTCAATAAAGCCTCGAATAAGCGCAGAAAGAGGTCTTTAGACTTTGTTTTAGCGTTGGCCTTTCTATTTTTCTACCCCATTTTGGTTTGGGGCGTTCAAGAAAAATTCGGCTTTTTAAGAAATGTACTTTCAGTGCTCAGCGGCAGAAAATCATGGGTTGGCTATGCAAAAACTAAAACCAGCCAGCCGGATTTACCGAAGATCAAAATAGGAGTGCTCAACCCAATGGACAGAATCCGATTTCTAAAATCGCCTGAAGAGACGGCGAAAAAGCTCAATGCTATCTATGCCAGAGAGTACGGTTTAAGAAAGGATTTGGCCATTATATCATCAGGTTTCAGTCAATTAGGCAGAACTGATGCCTAGCCCCAATCAAATTGTGTATTGGGAATTTTCCGCTAATTTTGCGCCACCACAATAGAACTGAAATTTATGCCACAATTTGAAGTCTTACTTCCCAAAATGGGAGAAAGCGTAGCCGAAGCCACAATCATCAAATGGGTCTTGGAAGAAGGCGATTCTGTAGAGGCCGATGAGCCTCTGGTAGAAATAGCCACCGATAAGGTAGATAGTGAAGTCCCTGCTCCTGAGGATGGAGTTTTGGTAAAGAAGCTTTGCGAAGAAGGTGATGTGGTAGAAGTGGGTAAACCAATCGCCATATTTTCAACAGATGGTGATGGAGGTACGGCAACACCTGCTCCCGCAGCAGAAAGCAAACCTAAGGCCGTACCAGCTTCTAATGGAACAGAAAAAGTACAGAACGAACCTGTCCTTGCAGAGGCAGGAAGCAGCGAAAAAATTTCAAAGACAGGACCATCAGGTCGATTCTATTCGCCTTTGGTTAGAAATATCGCTGAAAAAGAAGGAGTCTCCATTAAAGAACTGGAGCAATTGGAAGGTAGCGGTGCTGAAGGCAGAGTTACCAAGAAGGACATCTTAAACTATATTCCAAACAGAGAAACTACAGCTCTTGTGGAGGCAAAAGCAGAAGCGAAGTCTCCGCCTAAGCAAGCCGCAGCATCGACAGGAGGAATCTCCATAAAGGCTCCGAACATTAAGGTTGGTCCTGATGACGAGATCGTTGAAATGGATCGAATGAGGAAAATCATTTCCGAACACATGGTCACATCTAAGCACGTTTCACCTCATGTTACCTCTTATGTAGAAGCCGATGTGACGAACATAGTAATGTGGAGAAACAAGTGGAAGAACAAATTCTTAGAGCGTGAAGGGGAAAAACTCACCTTCACTCCTATTTTCATCGAAGCCATTGCTCAAACAATCAAGGAGATGCGCGGAGTCAATGTGAGTACTGATGGTGAAAACATCATTAAGCGGAAGCATATCAACATTGGTATGGCTGCAGCCCTTCCTTCCGGTAATTTGATTGTACCCGTTATTCACGATGCTGATCAGTTAAATCTACTCGGAATAACAAAGAAAGTTAATGACTTGGCCGCAAGGGCGAGAGTAAATAAGTTGCTTCCGGAGGAGATTCAAGGTGGAACTTACACGCTCACAAATGTGGGAACCTTTGGAAATGTAATGGGCACACCGATCATAAATCAGCCCCAAGCGGCTATCATGGCCGTTGGAGCTATTCGAAAAAAGCCCGCGGTTATTGAAACTCCGGAAGGTGATTTTATTGGCATCAGACACATGATGTTCCTTTCGCACGCTTACGACCATCGCATCATTGATGGAGCATTAGGAGGCAGTTTTGTGCGCAAAGTGGCCGATCTTTTAGAGAGTTTTGATATCAATAGGGAAATTTGATAAAGTTTCTATAAGTCATCCTAACGGTTTATATTAGCTTTGGAACGATTATTTCCCCTGTTGGATGAATAGAACTCTACTTCTGAGCACTTTCTTTTTAGGTTTATTCTGCGCTACGGCTTCTGCTCAAAGCTTGTCATACAATCAGCGTTTTGAAGAAGCCATTCGCCTCGAGGCTGAAGGTGAGAAGCGTCAGGCTTTTGATGTCTGGACATCTCTCGCTTCTGATTTTCCAGAAAATGGAAACCTTCAATACCGTGCAGGTCTGGCACATTTACAATCATTTAATCAGCAAGCAGGAGCGCTTCCTTACTTAAAGCTCGCTGAAGGAATAGGAACTGATGGGAAATATGATCCGATCAGCCCGCAGGAGAAAAAATCGCCGATTACCCTCTATTTCTATCTTGGAAAAGCCCACCACCTCAACTACAACTTGGATGAGGCAGAGCTTTATTACGAGAAATTCACCAAAATTGCTCCAGCTAAGCATTTTCTTTTTGATGATGCCATACTGGGAATCCAGCAAGTTGAAAATGCTAAAGAGATCACCGCCAATCCGGTAGCTTTCAATATTCAAAACCTTGGTGACACCATAAATACTCCTTACCCTGATTACAGTCCGGTCATTTCAATTGATGAAAATTCAATCTTTTACACTTCAAGGAGACTTCGGGCTGATAGCAGCAACATTAATATTCTAGATCGAAATACAGGGGGGTATTATGATGACATTTACGTCTCTTACAAAGATAGGAGAGGAAACTGGCAAGAGCCTGAACTCTTGAATATCAACTCGGACATTCACACTGCCACGATGAATGTTTCGCCAAATGGCCAGACTCTTTATATCTATCGGGATGAAGATGGAGGCTCTATTTATGAAAGCACTCTGGTCGGAGAAACCTGGACCAGCCCTATAAAGTTACCTGCCCCCATTAATTCAAGCGCATGGGAAACACATCTTGCCGCTACGGCTGATGGAAGTACCGTTTATTTTGTCAGCAATCGAAAAGGTGGATTGGGAGGTAGAGATATCTGGCGATCAAAAAAATTGCCCGACGGCACATGGGGAGAGGCATACAACATGGGAGCCATTCTTAACACCCAGTACGAAGAAGATGCTGTGTTCATTTCGCCTGATGAGAACACACTCTACTTCAGTTCTCAAGGTCACAATAGTATTGGAGGCTTTGATGTGTTCAGCACTACAAAAGATACTGAAGGAAACTGGGGCACTCCAAAAAATATTGGTTATCCCATTAATACAACCGATGACGATGTGTTTTTCGTGACCAGTGCAGATGGAAAAAGAGCGTACTTCTCTTCTTTTCGTAAAGAAGGCTATGGAGAAAAAGATATTTATCTGCTGGACCTACCCGAACCACAAGAGGTTAGGTTGGCGCTATTAAAAGGAGTGATTATTCCTGCTCCGGGCGAAAAGCTCCCAAAAGATATTTCAGTAGCTGTTACGAATAAACAAACAATGGAGACGTCTTTTTATACGCCTCGTGAGCGAGACGGTAATTTCATCGCCATACTACCACCCTGTTTCGATTATGATGTTGAATATTTCATAGATGGTAATACCGCTGGAACGGACTCCTTCAGTGTTGATTGCGAGAGCGCTTACAGAGAAATAGAGAAAATTCTGCTACTCAATCCTGTTCTTGTGGGAAGCGATGGAAAATCAATATTCGTTTCTACGACAACAGAGGACAATGAACCTGCCACTTTCAAGAAATTCTTTGGCTATAATGCGAATGAGGTTGCGATGGAGGAAGAAATTTTCAAAAATTTCATGAAGCAACTAAAATTGAAAGCTGCAAAGAATGGTACGGTAGAAATTACAATTGTGGGTAGTGCTTCCCAAGTTCCAACCAAGACTTTTGGAAGGAACAAAGTATTAGCCGATCTGAGAGCCAGCAATGCAAAGGAAAGAATACTCAATGTGGCCAAAGAGTTGGAAATTGATCCTGATGTAATCGTTTTCAAGACTGTAGAAGGAAAGGTTCAAGGACCTACCTACAAAGGAGACTTCTTGGAGAATGAAGACACATACCGCAAATTCCAATACGTGGAAGTAACTGCCAAATGATCTATACTTTAAATCAAAAAGCTCAATTGAAGTGAATGTACCTGAATTGAGAGATGTAAATTCTACATATTGACAGCACCAATCCGCCTCTTATTACTATTTACATTATTCCTCTTTGCGTTTAGAAGTTCTGCTTGGTCTCAAAATCATGACGTTGCCAATGCCGCATTCAATGAAGGAAATTATTTGGTGGCTGTGGAACAATATTCCAAGTTGATTGACAGGGAACCTGACAATCCTATGTACAACGAACGTTTGGGTAAAAGCTATCTTAAAACATACATCGACCCTCTGTTGGCACTGGACTATTTGCTTCAGGCCGAGAGCTATGATAAATTCGATAAAAGTCTATACCTCGACATTGCCAAAGCCAGCACCTATCATCTCGACTTCGATCAAGCTCTATTCTATCTCAATAAGTTTGAAGAAGCAGGCGGAGTGAAAAAGAAGAAGCGCTCCGAATTCTATAAAATGAAAGATGACTGTATTGCAGCGCAGGATCTTTTAAAATACCCTGTTGATGTAAATTTCAGTCGCCTGAGCGAGAATGTGAACTCCATTTATCCCGATTATCACCCATTCGTTACTAAAGATGGAAAAACCCTTTACTTCACCTCAAGACGAAAACTAAAACCAGGAGCAAAACCTGAGTTTGACGGATACTTTCCTTCTGACATATTTGTAAGCGAACGAACTGAAACAGGATGGGCTGAAGCTGAAGTATTACCAAGTCCTATAAATACTCCTTACGATGAGCAAGTCGTAGGTATTACAGATTCCGGTGATAGCATCTTTTTCTACATCGATCACGTGGATAATTATGGCGATATTTTCTTATCCACCAAAGAAGTAGGACGATTTAGCAAACCCAAAAACTTAGGTGAACAGGTTAACTCGGGAAGCGTGGAATCTGCCTGTTCAGTATCAAAAGACGGTAAGATTATGCTGTTCAGCTCCGAAAGGGATGGAGGGTTTGGCGAACTCGACATTTACATGGTAAAGAAATTGCCAAGTGGAAATTGGGGTGAACCGGAAAATCTTGGTGAGGAAATTAATACACCGCTCAACGAGGACTTCCCTACCCTCTCGGGAGATGGGCTGACCATGTACTTTAGTAGTGACGGCCATCCGGGTATGGGAGGCTACGATCTGTTTTTTTCCACCTGGGACGTTCAGAACAAGGTTTGGTCAAAGCCCCAAAATCTGGGTTACCCCTTGAACTCGCCATTTGACAATAAAACCATTTCCTACACTCAAGATGGTGAAACGGCTTATGTAACTCGGATGGAGCCAGGTTCAAATACTCAATTAGATATTTACGAAGTGAGATTCAATAAAATGGCGACGGATGACCCAGCCATATTTCTCATCAACATACCGGCTTCTGCGACCATTGAAGGCGCAGCCCCTGAAATCGTGATCAAAAATGATTTGGATGAAGTAGTGGGCAAGTACATGCCAAATAAAATTTCCGGAAGATACATCTTGGCACTCTACCCGGGAAAATACTTCCTCTATGTAGATGCAGAAGGTTTCTTGCCTTATACGGAAAAATTGGTGGTGAACAATTACCACACAAAGCAAGACGCCAATGTCAAGCTCATTAAATTGACTGAAACAGAATGAATTTAAATCTGAAAAAACCTCTCGCCTTTTTTGACCTTGAAACAACGGGGGTTAATGTGGCTTCAGATAGAATAGTAGAAATCGCTATACTCAAAGTCTTTCCCGACGGGAGAATCGAGAAAAGACCAAGTACTGAAAACGAAAGATTTCTGATCAATCCACAAATGCCTATTCCTATCGAAACATCGATGATCCACGGCATTTACGATGAAGATGTGAAGGATGCTCCGAGCTTTTCGGATGTAGCAGACAAAATATTCAAGTTTCTCTTTGACTGTGATTTGGCAGGTTTCAATTCCAACAAGTTTGATGTACCCATTCTGGCTGAGGAATTCTTGAGATGCGGTATTGACTTCAGCATTGAAGATCGAAACTTAATCGATGTACAAAACATCTTCCACTTAATGGAGCAACGCACGCTGAAGGCCGGATATAAGTTTTACACGGGTAAGGATCTGAATAATGCCCATGAAGCCATGGCAGATGTCGAAGCAACATATGAAGTTTTTCTAGCTCAGATAGAAAAATACAAAGAAGCGGAATATGAAGACCGCGACGGCAACAAGACAGTTCCCATCGTAAATGATATGGATAAGCTTCACACCGTGTCTCAACGGCACAGGAATGTAGATTTCTTAGGGCGATTTGTTTACAACGATGACAACGTTGAGTGCTTCAACTTCGGTAAACACAAAGGAAAACCCGTCACTGAAGTATTGCAATCAGAGCCAGGCTATTATGGCTGGATGATGAACGGCGATTTCCCATTATATACGAAGAAGGTTCTGAAGTCGATAAGAGAAAAAATGTAAGCATGAAGATTATCTGTATTGGAAGAAACTACGCAGACCATGCACTAGAGCTGAAGAATGAAATCCCATCTGAACCTGTCATTTTTTGTAAGCCTGACACTGCACTTTTACCAAAAAATCATCCCTTCATTTATCCTGAGCACACCAACGATTTAAATTTTGAATTGGAATTGGTGCTGCGGATTAAGAAAGTAGGAAAGCATATTAATGCAGTGTTCGCTCATAAATATTATGATGAAGTTGGCTTGGGAATAGACTTCACCGCACGAGACACTCAGCAAAAATGCAAAGAGAAAGGTCTACCCTGGGAAAGAGCCAAAGCTTTTGACCACTCCGCCCCCCTTGGAAAGAAATTCGTAAAACTGAAAGACCTGCCCGATTCAACCAATATCCATTTTGAACTAAAGAAAAATGGTGAAACCGTTCAAGTAGGAAATTCGTCGCTGATGCTATTTCCGTTTGACGCTTTGGTATCGGAAGTATCCAAATTTTTTACTTTAAAAATCGGTGACCTGATTTTCACCGGAACCCCTAAAGGAGTAGGTGCCGTAATTAAAGGAGATGTCCTAGAAGGATTTCTCGAAGGGGAAAAGTTGCTGCACTTGGAAGTGAAATAAAACTCTAGTTGTTTTATTCAAGGAAATTCCGCAATTTCATGGGCTTATCGGCTCTTACCAAGGCCTTAACCAATCTTGGCAATTTATGGGTGAATTGAATGTGTATGTGGTTGAAACAAAAGATCAAAGAAAGAAGTTTGTTTCTGCCATCTTGAAAGATATGCTCGCATTGGAGACGATGCTCGAACGTGGAATGTTCGAATCGGGTATAACCAGAATCGGCGCAGAACAAGAATTTTGCTTTGTCGACAAAAATTTAAGGCCATCAATTATAGGCCTAGAGGTTCTCGAGGATCTGAACGATGACCATTTCACTACAGAACTTGCCAAGTTCAACCTAGAGGCTAACTTGGACCCTCTCGTTTTCACAGGAGGAGCCTTGAGCCAATTGGAAAGTGACCTAAGGGGACTTCTGGAACACGCCGATGAAAAGGCAAAAGCAAGAGGAGCCAGGGTTTTATTAACAGGTATTCTGCCCACCATTCTTAAAGATGATCTCGAATTTAGAAATATCACTCCTTACGAGCGCTATAGAGCACTGAATGATGCTATGATTAAACACCGTGGCGGTGATTTCGAATTTCACATCAAAGCCACTGACGAGTTAATCACGAAGCACAACACCATGCTTTTCGAAGCTTGCAACACGAGCTTCCAAATCCATCTGCAAATAAACCCCGACGAATTTGTAGATAAGTACAATTGGGCCCAAGCTATTGCAGGTCCTGTTCTGGCTGCTTCTACCAACTCTCCTCTCCTTTTTGGAAAAAGACTTTGGGATGAAACACGCATTGCTGTTTTCGAACAAACGGTAGATCTAAAAAATCAGCGAAACCCGGATCGTGAGCAAAAAAGCCGCGTAGACTTCGGCACGGATTGGCTCAAGGAGAGTGTAACCGAGATATTTCAATACGACGTTTCTTATTACCGGCTATTGCTCGCAAGCGATATACAAGAAGATGCCATGCACGTACTGAAGTCAGGTAAAATTCCAAAACTGAAAGCTCTCTCTCTACACAACGGCACCATCTACAAATGGAATCGTCCCTGCTACGGTATTACCGATGGTAAGCCCCACCTTAGAATAGAAAACAGGTATATTCCTGCAGGCCCGACCATTATTGACGAAATAGCCAATACAGCTTTTTGGCTCGGGTTGATGGAAGGAATGCCGGATGATATTGGTCAAATTTCAGAACAACTTGACTTTGATAACGCCAAGCTCAACTTTCATAAAGCTGCCCAAATGGGACTATCAGCCCAGTTCAGATGGACCGATGGAAAAGTACACACTGCCGAAAGCCTTTTGCTGGAGCAGCTGATTCCCATGAGCCGTAAAGGGTTGCAGAAAATGAAAATCAATGAGGAGGACATATCTCGGTACATTGATGTCATCGAAGCAAGGGTGAAAAAGCACCAAACAGGTTCAATCTGGTTGGTACAATCATTCAATAAACTCAGAAAGGACGCAAACATCGAAGAAGCTGTTGTAGCTGTAACTTCGGGAATGCTCAAACGTCAATACAGCGGCTTGCCGGTTCATGAATGGGATTATCCTACGAAGCAAGAAAGCGGGTCGTGGGCTAGCAAGTATCGATATGTCCACCAAGTGATGAGCAAAGAGCTCTACACCGTTCAAGAAGATGACCTAGTTGAACTGGTCTCCAACGTAATGAATTGGCGAAAAATTCACCATGTTCCCGTTGAGAATGAGGAGGGTGAAGTAGTCGGAATAATTTCAGCCGGAGACATTATCAAGTATTATTGCAAACATGCTGAAGACGAAACGATTACTGTGGATCATATGATGATTAAAAATCCGATTACTGTAACCGCACAGACTGAAGTGGTCGAAGCACTGAAAATTATGCGCAGGAGCAATTTAGGCTGTCTCCCCGTAGTGAAGGAGAAAAAGCTCATTGGAATTTTGACAGAGTTTGATTTCGTTTACATGGCCGAATACCTTTTTGAAGAACTACAAACTATTGAAGCCGAAAGAGATTAAGTTATTCGATTTTATAGAAGGCCGCTCTGTAAATATTCAGCGCGAAATTGCAGCTATCAAGGGCGATAAGCCCGGGCCTAATATCGTTTTCATCGGTGGTATGCATGGCAACGAGCCAACCGGAGTTTTGGCACTTCACCATGTAATGGAGCAACTGCACCAACTCAAGCCACTCATTTCCGGGAATGTATATGCACTAGTAGGAAACCTAACTGCTCTGGAACGTGGAGAACGATTCATAGTCAATGACCTCAACCGCATATGGCAAGCCGATAAGGTCGAGAGGGCGCGAAAACGCGACTATCATCCTGATGAGATGATCAATGAGGTAGAGGAGCAAATCGAGCTTTGGGCATACCTGGATGGACTCTTGAAAGAAAGCAATCAGAAGTTCTATTTCGTCGACTTACACACAACTTCAGTGAAGTCTGAGCCGTTTATTTTCATGAGTGATACCTTGATGAACCGTCAGTTCATCAGAAAAATGCCGGTACCGGTTGTGATAGGTATCGAAGAACACTTGGACGAACCACTCCTGAGTTACGTAAATGACTTGGGATACCCTTCTCTTGCCTTTGAAGGCGGCCAACACACCGACCCTGAATCTGTGAGAAACCATGAGGCGATGATTTGGCTTTCATTGGTTAATGGTGGATTGATGAAGAAAAGGGAAGTACCCAAGTACCGAAAATACTACCACCAACTCTATCATGCTACGGAAGGAAACAAGAAGGTGTATGAGATCAGAATGCGCCAAGCCATACATCCAGGCGACAGCTTCAAGATGGTGAGTGGTTTTAACAATTTTCAAAAAATAAAGAAAGGCGAACCTTTAGCTACACTAAACGGGCACAAACTCAAAGCCAATGAAAATGCGCAGATTTTCATGCCGCTTTATCAAGAAAAAGGGGAAGATGGATTCTTCATCATTCGAATAATTGCGCGGTTTTGGCTTTCTGTTTCTTATGTTTTTCGCAGGTTAAATCTTTATCGGATACTTGGCTATCTGCCGGGTGTCCGTCGTTTTATGGGTAGTGACCACGTTATGGTGGTAAACCGACAAGTAGCCAAATGGTACAGTGTGGAAATTCTCCACTTAATGGGATACCGACGCAAAAAGAAGCAAGGTCATTTGACACTTTTCATCCGTCGAAAATTTGATCTGAGAGGTCCTTGGAACGGCAAAAAACAGAGGTAACAATTCCTTCTTTTTAACGTATTGCAATAACAAAAGTCAAAGAGTTCCGTTGATTTTCAACTGCAATGAAAACCTGTATGTGAGCATCTTTTTATTTGGCTCTCTTTTTGCTACTAGCGCCTGAATATTTTTATCCCCATGAAACCACTGTTTTCCGTCATCACATTACTTCTTCTGACAACTGCAGGAGTTGCTCAAAGCCCTATCGCCGAGAGTACTACTACATTCAATATTTACAGAGATGGCAAAATGCCATCATCTTCGAGTGAGGAAGTTGAAAGTTGGAATATCAACGACTCACTTCTTTATATTCCCTCTTATGATACGTATTGCTCTTGGAATACGGAGCGTGTACATCCTTACAAGGATGACTTGAGATTCATGAAGGACACTGTTGTACTTGTTTTAGCTCCTGATAGTTGCGACTTTGTTTCGCCTTACACAGGTAGAAAAACAAGTGATTTCGGTTATCGACGATACCGCTACCACTACGGTGTAGACATCAAGCTCTATCGAGGCGAAGAAGTAAAATCTGCCTTTGAAGGCGTGGTGCGAATAGCTCAGTACGACGGCGACTATGGAAAAGTAGTAGTAGTACGACACCCAAATGGACTAGAAACCCTTTACGCTCACCTCTCGAAACTCGAGGTGAAAGAAGGGGATAAAGTTGAAGCAGGAGATGTTGTCGGCCTTGGTGGAAGTACTGGAAGGAGTACAGGAAGCCATCTGCATTTTGAAGCACGCTACAAAGGAGAACCTATCGACCCCAACGCTTTGATAGAATGGGAAACAGGTTACCTATGTCACGATACACTTTCCTTGAATCAAGAGCATTTCGAGTATCTGGTAGAAGTACGAAAACGCAAATACCATAAGATACGCAGCGGTGACACCCTTTCAGGAATAGCCAGAAGATATGGTACTTCTGTGAGAAATATTTGCAGACTCAATGGAATTAGGAGTACTACTACCTTGCGCATAGGTAGAACGCTCCGCTATAATTGATAGACCTTGGCCAAGAAATCCACACCTAAGCCACGAAAATCACCAACCAAAAAGAAAAAGTCGAAAAGTAAATCCAATTGGAAAAGGCGAATTATCAAATTCAGCCTTTTCGCATTTTTTGGAGTGCTGCTTCTGCTCTTTTTACTTTTCGGTGCCGTTTACATCGGGTTGTTTGGGCCGTTACCTTCCAAGGCTGACCTCACGGGAATCAAACAAGAAAATGCCAGTGAAATTTATTCGTCCGATGGCGAGCTGCTCGGAAAGTACTTCATTAAAAATCGTTCAAGTATTAGCTTTGGGGAAATTCCTCAAAACGCAATTGACGCACTTGTTGCTACTGAAGATAGTCGGTTCTTTGAGCACGAAGGAATAGACTTTTACAGCATTCCGAGGGTTGTTATTAAAACCATCATCTTGGGAGATAGGTCGGGTGGTGGCGGTAGCACCATTTCACAACAGCTGATCAAAAACCTATTTGGACGAGCAGATCACGGAGCCCTTTCAATGCCTGTGAACAAACTCAAGGAAAACATCACAGCGCTTAAGCTCGAGGACATCTATTCGAAAGAGGAAATCATTACCCTCTATCTCAATACAGTGAGTTTTGGCGAGAACGTTTACGGCATTAAAGCAGCCGCTCAGCGGTATTTCGATAAAACTCCCGATGAACTTGAACTCACAGAAGCTGCCACTCTGATAGGGATGCTCAAGGCCAATACATCGTATAACCCTCGATTATACCCCGAAGCTTCAAAAGAACGACGAAACGTTGTACTCGCGCTGATGGTGCGCGAAGGTTCTCTCCCACCCGACGAGCTCATTCAGCTTCAGGCCGAGCCTATAAAATTAGATTATCAAAAACTCGAAGGTCAATACGGCCCGGCTCCATATCTGCGAGATTTTCTAAAACCAAAAATCACCAAAGTCTTAGAGAGCACCGATCGCGGAGATGGCAAGCCTTACAATCTCTACAGCGATGGGCTGAAAATTAGTCTTTCGATTGATTCTCGACTTCAAGCCAATGCCGAGGTAGCGGTGAAAAAACAGATGCGGAGGATTCAAGCTGATTTTGACACGCACTGGAAAGGGAAAAAACCCTGGGGAAATGACGAAAGCTTCCTTTGGAACGAGGCCAAAAAATCCATACGATACAAAAGACTGTCTAATGCCGGCCTTGCGGAAAAAGAAATCAAAGAAATATTCTCGACTCCGACTCGTCTCAACGTTTTCACCTTCGATGGATATCAATCAAAAACAATGAGCCCGCTCGACTCCATCGCTTACCACCAGATGATTCTTCAAGCAGGCTTCATGGCCATGAACGCCAAAACTGGAGATATCCTGGCATATGTAGGCGGAATAGATTTCGGGCATTTTCCTTACGATCATATCACAAGCCACCGCCAAGTGGGCTCTACCTTCAAACCGTTTGTCTATGCTGCTGCGCTTGAAGCAGGTATCAGACCTTGCGATTATTTCGAAAATGAACCAATCATCTTTAGCAACTACGATGATTGGAGTCCGCAAAACTCAGGCGGACCAGAGGGCGGGTTCTACACGGTAAAAGGTGGTTTGGCAAAATCTGTGAATACTATCGTCGCTAGGCTCATCGCCGAAATTGGTCCTGATGCCGCTCGGAATTTGGCACAGCGACTCGGAATCAGATCAGACTTGCCCGATGGCCCTTCCATTGCCTTGGGTGTAGCCGATTTATCCCTTTTGGAGATGGTTCCCGCATACAGCGCTTTTGCGAATGAAGGAATCTTATCCGAACCCAATTTCATTTTGAAGATTGAAACGGCTGATGGGAAGACGCTTTTTCAATCCAAGCCGAAAAAGGGTGAAAAAGCCTTGGATTACGATGTGGCGGCTACTATGCGGGAAATGCTCGAATTGGTGGTAGACAGCGGAACAGCTCGCTCTCTTCGATCCGTCTACGAAATAAAAACGGATATCGGAGGAAAAACAGGAACAACGCAGAACAACGCCGACGGGTGGTTTATGTCAATCACTCCCAATATGGTTTGCGGAGCTTGGGTGGGTGGTCAATCACCATTGGTTCGCTTTCGATCGACAAGGCTAGGCCAGGGAGCTGCTACCGCCCTACCCATTGTTGGCGAGTTTATCAAATCTTCTGAGTCTGTAAAAACCACTAAGCCGCTCGTGGGAACACGATTCCCTGATACGGATGCAGATGTTCTTCTGGATATGCTCTGTCCTATCTATGTCGAAAATCGGACTGAACACTTTCTTGAAGACTTGTTTGACAAAGAATCTCGACAGGAAAGACGTGAACTTCGCCAACAAGCTCGTCAGGAAGAACTTCAGGAAGAGTACGAGGAAAAAGAAGAGAAAAAAGGCTGGATGAATCGGCTTTTGGACAAACTCAGCAAGAAGAAAAAGTAAACGTAAATACGTTACGTTCTGCGAATGTTCCTTTGAATAAAAACAAAGGTATGATCGCAACAACATCTTCAAATCAAGCAGTACCTCAGCTGCCCATCCGTTATTTCTCAGAACCCTTCTACCTCGACCGTACTTATTTAAGTGGCTTAGCCTACTACGATTATCACTTGGCATATCGATCCATTTCCAATGGCGATCCACTTACGTTGAAACGAGAACCCAATAACAAATACGATCGATTTGCAGTCGCAGTTTATTTTTGCGGTCGAAAGCTTGGCTACTGGCCGTTTCCCGAAAATAAGGCTATCGCCAATCTGATGGATAGAGATGTAAGGGTAAAGGCTCGGGTGGTCTCCATTCATCCCGATAAGAACGAAGTATATGAAGCTCTTTCGGCCGAGGCCTTTGTGAGCATGTAGCGGGAGGATTGCTTACTTTCGCCGCAGTTTGGAACCTATAGAAATCGCCATATCAATCGGTGGTGGCTTCATCGCCGGTATCATCAATACTCTAGCGGGAAGCGGCTCAGTTATCACACTGGCTATTCTAACAGAATTGCTCGGACTACCCGGTGGAGTGGCTAATGGCACCAATAGAATCGGCGTAGCTCTTCAAACCGTTTCCTCTTCGGTCACTTTCCAAAAAGCGAAGATTCTCACATTAAAGGAGCAAGCTCGACCACTTATTTTAATGGTAGTCGGCGCTTCCATCGGTATTGCGCTAGCGTTGAATATCAGCAATGACCAATTCATGGATGTCTTCAAGTACATGGTCGTCGCATTATTCTTCGTATTGCTCATTAAACCAAAACGATGGATTTACCCAGACGAGTCTAAGCCCACTTGGCCTCGACCGCTGCTGGACTTGTCTTATTTCTGCTTGGGCATTTATGGCGGCTTTATCCAAATGGGAATGGGCATCTTCTTCTTGGCTATTGCCGTAATTGGCGGTCGTATGCCCTTGCTCAAGGCAAACGTAATCAAGGTACTGGCCATTGGCATCTACACCATTCCAGCCATCATATTTTTCGCTTTTGACGGAAAAGTGCACTGGCTTTATGGCTCCACCATTGGCATAGGCCAATTGGCAGGAGGGTGGATTACCGCCAGATATGCGGTGAAATTCCCCAACATTAACACCTATGCATACTACGCTCTATTGGTGGCAGTGGCACTTTCACTATTTTCTCTTTTTGATATTTTCTAACCCTACCCCATAACTGCTAAAGTTTCACAATCAGTTCAATTTGAATACTGAAAACATTGTGAATTCTGTTGATATTGAAGAGTAACCACTTCTTTGCTCTGAGGGGTAAGCCGCCTATATTCGTGCTAGTATTAAACCTAATTCACTGACGATGTTTCGCCTTCTTTTATTTTGCTTCTCAGCCCTTATCTTGATCTTATCTTCTTGCGAAGAAAAACCCGAAAAGATAAAAATCGATCCCGCCTTCGGAGAGTATATTCAAGGATATACCTCAGGCGTTATTTCAGTAGATGAACCGATTGTCATCGAATTGGCGAAGCCTTATGAAGAAGGAAACACCTTACCCGAAGGCATACTAGAGTTCGAGCCTCAAATAAGTGGAAACATCGTTTTCATTGACAATCAACGGTTGGTGTTTGAACCCGGCCAAAAACTACAAGGCGGTACAGATTATACAGTGAGACTTAATCTTCCCGAACTCTTTGCGGAATCAAAAGACCTGGGGGTTTTTTTGTTTCAATTTCAAACCATCGACCAAAACCTGAGTATCTACTTCGATGGATATGAATTAGAGTCTCCCACCGATATCTCTAAAGTAGCGGTCTCAGGCACAATAAGAACCGCAGACAATTGCACGATCACCGAACTTCAAGAAGCACTCAATGCACGTCAAGGCGATACTAAGAAGCCACTGGAAATAAGTCAAGTTGATCTCAGAAGATTTAAATTCTCCATCACGGGCGTACAAAGAATGGAAGAGTCTTCAGACGTGTCGATCTCAGTAAGCGGCGACGTTTTTGAACCGCAGGATAAAAAAGATGCGAAACTGATCATTCCTTCCATAAATGACTTTAGCGTAATGAGTGCTGAATATGTGAAAGGAGCCGAAGAAATGATCAATATTTACTTCTCTGATCCGCTCGAAACGCAGGAACTCACAGGCTCTATAACCCTAGAAGGCACTGATGATTCAGCACTTAACTTTAAGCAAAACGGCAATAAAGTAAGTGTCATTTTAAAGAAAGGGCTTCAAGGTGAAAAGCTGCTTACCGTAGCGGGGCAGGTCAAGAATACTGCGGGTCGACAAATGGGGAAGAACTTTACCAAGACTATGGTCTTTGATCCCGAGAACCCTGCAGTTCGCATGGTGGGAAACAAATTTGTTGTTCCAACCCAAAGCGAGGGACTCATTTTTCCTTTTGAAGCAGTATCGCTCAACTCGGTTGACATTTACATCACAAAGGTTTTTAGCAACAATGTGCTTCAATACTTGCAATCCAATGATCAAGGGGGAAACAGGTCGCTTTACTCAGTCGGCCGAACGGTTTACAAAAAGCACTTGGACCTTAGAAAAGTTGGTGCTGACAAGATTTATGAATGGAACAGATACCATGTCGACTTGAGTGAAATTATCAATAAAGACAAATCTGCCCTGTACGAGGTAGAGGTTAGGTTCAAGAAAGACTATGCAGCTTTGGATTGTATCGAACCCGACGAAAGTACGGTTGTATTCCAGGATGGCTGGCTAGAGGATTCTGAGGACTTGGAGGAAGAGTATTGGCGCTATTACCGCTACGATTGGGACCAACGTGACAATCCTTGCAATCAAGCATATTACAACCGATACCGAACAAAAGCAGGCAAAGTAGTCATGGCGACTAATTTGGGGGTAATTGCTAAAAAAGGCGGAGATGGCCTATTGCATCTGGCCGTAAGCGATATCAAATCGGCCAAGGCAGTCAGCGGAGCGACTTTAGAGGTATACGACTTCCAACAACAATTGGTGGCCAATGGCAATACGGACAGTGAAGGTTTTGCAACTGTAGAGTGTTCTCGAACTCCGTTTGCAGTTTTGGTAAAAACAGTTAACGACCAAACCATTCTAAAAGTAAATGACGGGAGCTCCCTATCACTCTCCAAGTTTGATGTACAAGGTAAAACTATTAACGATGGCTTGAAAGGATTCATCTATGGCGAAAGAGGCGTTTGGCGTCCGGGTGATTCGCTTCACCTTAATTTCATTCTGCGCGATGAAGCAGGAAAATTGCCTGAAAACCATCCAGTAAAAATGCAGTTGTTCAATTCGCGTGGGCAATTGGCAGACATGCAAATAAGCAGCAGTGGCTTAAATGGGTTTTATGATTTCTCTACAGCTACCGCACCTGATGACCCCACAGGCGACTATCGCCTTAAAGTGTCCGTCGGCAACCAAGATTTTGAAAAGCGCATTCCCATTGAAACGATCAAACCCAATCGCTTGAAAATCGATTTGGAAGTAGATCAATCCAATTCGACGAGTCAATACCTTAAAGCCACTCTTTCTGCGGCTTGGCTTCACGGTGTTGTTGCCACAGGACTGAAAGCCGATGTGAGCATGAGGCTAAGCTCAACCAAAACATCATTCGATAAGTTTCGTGGATTTCACTTCGACAATCTATTGGAATCAAACGTTTCAAGAAACAGCGAAAAGGTGTTTGAAGGCACTTTGGACGATGATGGTAAAAAGTCTTTGACCATTTCGATGGCCGATCGTGGAAACAAAGCATCGGGAAAACTCAAGGCCTACTTCGAGACAAAAGTATATGAGCCCGGCGGAGGTTTTAGCGTGGATTATTACAACGCTACCGTTAGCCCCTACTCCTCCTATGCGGGGCTTAAAGTGCCCGAAGGCGAATTATGGGGAGGAGCTTTGGAAACAGAAAAGGACCACCTAATCGAATTGGCCGCCGCACAGGAATCGGGAATAGTATTGGCGAACAAAGACGTTCAGGTCACCATCTACCGAGTGGACCGCAGGTGGTGGTTTGACCGATACTCAGGAAATCAATACAACTATCTGAATACCGGTAGCTTCAGGAAACACCGCGAAGAAACCGTGACATTGGTGAACGGTCGAGGGAGCATCAAAGTAAACATGGACAAGGAAAACTGGGGTCGCTATTTGATTCGTGTCGAAGACAAAGAAAGTGGTCATTCGGCAGCACAATTCGTGTTCTTTGATTGGCCGTATTGGATGCGGACCAACCGCACCGAAGGCGAAGCTGCATCGATACTAGGCTTTAGCAGCGACAAGGAAACGTACAACCCCGGCGATGTGATCAAGATTAGTTTTCCATCTCCAAAAGAAGGCAGGGCCCTGGTGACTATTGAAAACGGAACTTCCGTTCTTGTGAAAAGATGGGTAGAAACAACTGAGGGCGAGACCAAAGTAGAAATTCCCGTAACGGGAGAAATGGCACCTAACGCATACGTGCATATCTCTCTTGTGCAGCCGCATGATCAGACGATTAACGATCGACCGATCAGGATGTTTGGAGTCATTCCGATTACTGTTGAAGACCCTGAGACTATTCTGAGTCCTGAATTGAAACTGCCAAAAGTGATCCGTCCGGAACAGTCTTTTTCCGTAGAAGTTTCGGAAAATACTGGAAGCGCCATGACATACACTTTAGCCGTCGTGGACGAAGGGTTGCTGGATCTCACCAATTTCAAAACTCCCGATCCACACCGCTATTTCTACGCGCATGAAGCCTTAGGCGTGCGCACCTGGGATTACTACGATCATGTAGTTGGTTCAATTGGAACAGTAAACTCGGGTATTCTCAGCATCGGTGGAGACGATGAGGCGGCTGATCCTTCGAAACAAAAAGCCAGAAGATTCAAACCAGTCGTGCATCACTTAGGCCCGTTTGAGTTGAAAGAAGGAAAATCGCAGGAGCACATCATCGACATGCCAAACTATGTGGGATCGGTAAGGGTAATGGTCGTTGCCGGAAATGGAGATGCTTTTGGCAAAGTAGAAGAAACCGTGCCTGTGAAGAGCGAGTTAATGGTTTTGGGAACCTTGCCACGAGTGTTGGGACCGGGCGAAACGGTGTCCGTTCCGGTCAACGTTTTTGCCATGGAAGATGGGGTGAAAGACGTAACCGTAACACTGAAGTCAAACGAGTACCTTATGGCCCAAAGTGATGTGAAACAGACCGTTCACTTTGATGAGCCAGGTGAGCAGATGGTCTATTTCGAATTGAAAACAATTGAATCAGAAGGTGTAGCAGAGATTTCCATTCTCGCCTCGGCAGGAAATAAAAAAGCAAGCTACGAAACTGAAGTGCAGTTGAGATCTCCGAATCCTATTTACTCCACGGTAAAAGATACAGTGATCGCTCCCAACGGGGAATGGTCTCAAAAGATAGCCTATTTCGGTTTGGAAGGCACCAACGAGGCAACGATAGAAGTGTCAAAATTGCCTTCGATAAAGCTTGAGAAACGGCTCGGCTATCTGATGGGGTATCCTCATGGCTGTGTGGAGCAGCTCACTTCCAAGGCCTTTCCCCAGCTGTACTTAGGGAAATTCGTTTCGCTCAATTCAAGCCAGCAAGCCGAAATCACGGAAAATGTAGACTATGTCCTACATCAATTGAGGAATTTTCAAATAAATGGAGGAGGCTTTTCTTATTGGCCGGGGCTGAGCTATGGCAATGACTGGGGTACAACCTATGCAGGACATTTTATGCTGGCGGCCGAAGAAGCAGGGTATGCATTGCCTGCAGGAATGAAAAGAGATTGGATCAACTACCAAAAGCGACAAGCAGGTGCATGGGTTTCAACAAGCTACACCTCTCGCTCCTATTCTCAGCGCAGCCAAGCCTACCGCTTACTCACCCTGGCTCTAGCCAATGAGCCAGATTTCGGTGCCATGAATACGCTGAGAGAGCGATCAAATCTGGGCAATTCATCCAAGTGGATTCTCAGCTTGGCCTATGCCAATGCAGGCCGCTCCAAAGAGGCCTTGGCGCTCATTCAGGCTTTACCCAAGAATATAGACGACTATACTGAATTGGGATACAGTTACGGAAGTTCCACCCGCGATGAGGCATTTGTTTTGATGGCACTTCATAAGCTTAACCAAGCTACAGATGCCGCTGTGGTCGCGAGGCAGCTCGCAAAGAAATTAGGTTCAGAAAGCTTTTACAGCACTCAAACTACCGCTATGACCCTTCTCGCACTTGCAGATTATTTGGGCGAGTACAAGGATGACGGGTTGAAATTCGATCTGAATATTGACGGAAAGTCAGAGACCATTCAAACAGGTAAACCCGTTCACTCTGCTCATTTCGGAGAAAAAGACAAGAATAAGCCGGTTACCATTCAGAATCAGTCGGAGCAAACGCTTTACGCGACCCTTATCACTTCGGGCAGGCCGGCAGAAGGAATGGAGAAAAAGCAAAACTCAAATTTGCTGATGGAGGTCAATTACCTCGATGCCAATTTTGATCCGATCGACGAAAGCTCTTTGAAAAAAGGGACAGATATCATCGTGGAGATTGTCATCACAAATCCTAAGAGCCGACTTCTGAGTGAAATGGCTTTGATTCACAGTGTTCCTTCGGGATGGGAAATCTTAAACTCCAGAATGTCCGGAATGACTGATGCATCCAGTATTGAGCCCGAATATCAGGATATCAGAGACGACAAGGTGATGACCTACTTCGATCTACAGTCCAATCAGAAAATACGACTCTACGCCAGGATTAATGCATCGTATTCGGGAAGATTTTACCTGCCCGCGATCGTGTGCAACGCCATGTACGACGAATCAATTATCTCAGTAGAGCCCGGAAAGTGGATTGAAGTAAAATAATGTCGAAAAAGAAACGAGTCATAGGTCTGATCTTCATCGCTGTATTATGCACATGGTGGATGTTTTGCCTACCTCCTACTCTTTTCGATTCACCTACTTCCACAGTCCTTTTTGACAAAAACGATCAACTCTTAGGAGCTAGAATAGCTGAAGATGGTCAGTGGCGTTTTCCTTTGGGAGATTCGGTTCCCGGTAGATTTAAAACCGCCCTGCTTACCTACGAAGACGAAGGATTTGATAAACACTGGGGTATTAGCATCAAGGCCATCCTTCGTGCTCTAAAACAAAACCTGAGCGAAGGCGAGGTAGTGAGTGGTGCAAGTACCATAACCATGCAAGTGATGCGCATGGCGGGAAAAAATCAGCCAAGGACTTACTTCCGTAAAATGATAGAAATCGCTCGGGCCACTCGGGCGGAATGGCGCTATTCGAAAAGTGAGATTTTGAATCTTTACGCCTCCAATGCTCCTTTTGGCGGAAACGTAGTGGGTCTGGATGCAGCTTCTTGGCGGTACTATCAAAAATCTGCCTATCAACTTACATGGGCCGAAGCAGCGGCCCTCGCTGTGCTACCCAATGCTCCCGGGCTAATATTTCCGGGTAGATCACCTAAAGTTTTTCTGGCTAAAAGAAACTTTCTGCTTCAAAAGCTAAACGAAAATGGGATAATAGATGAGGCCACTTACGAGCTCTCCCTTTTGGAACCATTGCCTGATGCTCCACGCAGATTGCCTCAAGGAGCCTTTCACTTGACGAGTCTAATTGAAAAAAACCAAAAAGGGAGTAAAGTCAAAACAACAATTAACACTGAGCTTCAAGTAAGATGCAATAAGGCACTGAATAACAGATTAAAAATCCTTCGACAAAACAATATTCAGAACGGGGCTATTTTGGTTGTAAACAACTATTCAGGTGATGTTTTGGCTTACATTGGTAATGCTCAAGGCGACTGGCAGAGCAATGAAGATGCGAACGATATGATTCAAACTCCTCGTAGTTCGGGCTCAATTCTCAAGCCCTTTCTCTATGCGGGTCTTTTGAATGAAGGTACCATTCTGCCTCAACAGTTGATTCCTGACATTCCAACTCAATACAGAGATTTTGCACCCAAAAATTTTGACGAATCCTTTTCGGGAGCGGTCAAAGCCAATGAGGCCCTTTCGAGATCACTCAATATTCCTGCTGTGCGAATGCTGGATGAATATGGAGTAGATTTTTTCCAATCAGACTTACAGGAATGGGGCTTCACTTCGGTGAATAGAAGTGCTGAGAATTATGGTCTATCACTAATTCTGGGTGGAGCAGAAATCAAACTATGGGATCTCGTCCAAGCCTACCGGCTGCTAGCTGTGAGCTGTTCGAATGGACAAACGGATCAAATCAGTTATAAGTCTGAGAGAGTAGCAGAAGAAATTGCTGTTCCCATAAATGACGTGGCATCGTGGTTTACACTGGAAGCGCTGAAAGAAGTCACCCGACCCGAAGAGCGCTCTGCTTGGGAAGCCTTCGGAAGTACGTCGCAATTGGCTTGGAAAACGGGCACGAGTTATGGATTCAGAGATGCTTGGGCTGTGGGCACAAACCCTGATTTCACCGTTGGTGTTTGGATTGGAAATGCTAGTGGTGAAGGCCGTCCCGGGCTTACGGGCCTCAATGCTGCTGCGCCCGTTTTGTTTGATGTGTTTAACTTTTTACCCACAGGCAATTGGTTTGAAGAGCCCCACTCTGGTCTAACGGCTGAAAACGTATGCACGCACAGCGGTATGCGTGCGAGCAAGAATTGTGGTACCTACAATAGCGCCGCGATACCGCTGGAGTGCACAGACAACGAGCTTTGCACGTACTGCGAATCTATTTACCTCAATGAATCAATGACAAAACGAGTTACTGCTCAGTGTTACCCATCCCATTTGATGGTATCAGAAAAGCGGTTCGCTCTTCCACCATTGGAAGAGTGGTTTTACACTAAGAAAAACCCGGGGTATCAAAAAATCCCCGAGTATGATCCGTCTTGCCTGAATGCCACGGGCAGTCAAAAGATTCGATTGATATATCCCTCTTCTAAATCGACCATCTTTTTACCCCGAGAGTTCACAGGCACCAAGGAGAGAATCGTTTTCAAAGCAGCTTGCACAGATCCTTCTGCCACGCTCTTTTGGCACTTAGATGATAAATACTGCGGCTCAACCAATGGAATTCATCATTTGGAAATTGATATTGACAAAGGAGTGCACTCCATTACCCTACTAGGTAATTCGGGAAGTGAATTCAAAACCAGAATTCGTGTAGATTAATTTCAATTACTGAGAAAAGTCATAGGTTCGCGACTGCTTGCAAACCAAATTTGCCCCATGAGATCGGTAGTGCTTTCTTTTATATTCTTTGCTTTACTCTTAGTTGGGTACTCGCAAGCTCCACAAAAGACCAATGTCATTGACAGCTTGTTTAATACAGGGATCACTTTTAACCTCAGTCCTGACGGTAAATCTAAGATCGGATTTAAATACGCAATGCAATTCTGGGCGAGGCATGCCCGCACCAATCCGGGAACACTAGGATTTAATGGTGAACCAATCGATTGGTTTTCTGATATGGTGATGCGCCGAAACCGACTTCGAATCTATACCCTACTTGACGATAAAGTCTTTTTTTACACCCAATTCGGCTCTAATTCCGAGCGATTTGACGGCGGCGGTGAGAGTATTTTCTTCCACGACTTGAATGTGATGTATGCACTCAATGGAAAAAAAGTTCGTGTTGGTGCAGGATTGAGCAATTGGATGGGGATTTCGCGCTATACGAATGTTTCTTTTCAATTTAACTATGTGCACGACCATCCCACATTCAACTATCCGAACATTGGCCGAACTGACCTTGCCGCAAGGATTATCGGAACTTGGGTAACAGGCCAGGTTGGTAAGCTGGGCTACCGCATGAACTTCGGGAAGCCATTCTACTTTGACAATTTCAGCGTAATTGAAAATGATTCGATTATCAACACTGCAGGCGAATACGGCAGCGAGTCCTTCAGCTTAAGCGGATATTTCACTTGGAGTTTTCTTGATACGGAAGAAAGCTGGTTTCCTTTTTACCACATGACGAGATTAGGTGCGAAAAAGATCATCACTCTTGGCGCTGGATTTCATTACCACCCCAATTCCATTGCGTATTTGGACGATAATCTCAATCGGCAAGTGCAGGAACGATTGCAACTCGGAGTTGATGTGATGATCGACTACCCCTTGACAGACGGTAGTTTGATTAACCTCTATGCCGTTTATTACAATTACGACATGGGGCCAAATTTCCTAAGGAGTACCAGTGGAGTAGATGGACATCAGCTTGCGCCTGAGTTTGCGACAGATTACCCCCAAGGTGGCGGCTTGAGCCAATTTACCATAGGAACGGGGCAGATTATACATACCCAATTTGGATACCTACTACCCATCACGCTCGGAGAACGCGGAAAACTCATGCCTTTCGGGACATATACTTTCCATGATTTTGAAGGTTTGGGAGATGATCTCCAGCGATTTGATGCAGGTCTCACCTACTTCATTCATGGGCACAATGTCAAGCTCACCTTCGAATACCAAACGCGGCCTGTTTATCGAGGCACCACAGGGCCAAATGCCATTGGTGAACAAGAGCTCCTCAAGGGAATGTACCTAATGCAGGTGCATTTTATGATTTGAAACCTGTTAGCTGTTCGCCAAAAAAAACTACTCCATCCCCCACTTCACCCCAAAGAAAATCGTCCTCGGTCGATTTGGTCCGTAGATGTATCCTGCATCTCGATTGACGCCAATGTCAAAATCGTTTTGGTAGGCGTTAAATATATTCTGGACACCCGCAAAAATTTCGATCCGTGATTTACTACCTGCTTGCAGTGTGTATCCTGCTTTGATATTGCTTTCAAAAAACTGCAGAGTCTCTTCGATAATGGTGTATTCGGTATCGGGATCTATCACATGTGCGATTTCCATCGAACCCGTGTAGACACCTGAATACGTGAAGGACCAACTTTTGGTAGGCCGATAAGTCAGCGAAAGATATCCGTAAATATCCGGCGTTCTAAGCATTTGATCTGTCGATACGATGCTATCGGCATTGGCATCTGTCACCGCGTCAGGAGACCAGATGACTTCCTCCTCATCGTATTGAGCAGATTGGATGGTTAATCCGCCATTGATCAGCCATTTTTCTTGAATCGCTGCGTTGGCTTCAAGATTCACTCCTGATACTCGTGCTCCTGATCCATTTCTTTTTGTGACAACGGCCACACCACTGGGTAGTTCCATTTGATTTGTGGTAATAAAAGGATCGATTAAATCAGTTAGAAATCCCTCTATCACAAAGCTCGTTTGAAAATTCTCCGTTGTTTTTGTGTGGTTTAAAGAAGCGGTAAAACTATTCGAACGCTCAGATGTCAGCTCAGGATCCAACTGAGTAAACACGGCTGCTCCTCCCACTGTCTCGATATGCAAGTCTTCGTCAAAAGCCTGTGGCGCTCGATAGCCTTGAGCGTACGAACCTCGGAATTTCAAATTCTCAGAAAGATCGTACATCAACGAGACGCGAGGGACAAACACGCCCAAAGTTTGATCATTCACAAAATCTTCATCTCCAAAATTGTAATCGCCATTGATACTTACCAAGTCATATCGACCACCGGCAAGAATACTCAACCTTTCAATTGGTTTATACTCAAATTGGGCAAACGAACCCCATACACCAACCTCCTGAACGATAGAACGACCATAGCCTGGCATACGGTCAGAAACTGAGTTGTATTGAAATTCGGTTCCGGCAAACAAGTCTAGCTGAGAACTGATCTCAGAGGTGTAACGTGCGCCTCCTACTGCTGATAAATCTTCTGAAGTACCATACGCATTAATGGCTAGAACATCAGCTTCGGTGAGGCTATCGCCAAAGGTCAATACCCTTCCACCGCCACCATAATAGCTATCCCGATCGGTAGTTTGAACGGAGGAGTAGAGAGCTATTTTTTGACGATAGTTGTCAAAGAAGAGCTCATAAGAGAGCGCACCACCTAAAATTCGATGGTCAATCTCTTCTGTAATATCGGTTTGATGCGGCTCAAGATCAAACTTATTTCCACCTCTTCTATATTCACTGATGGCAAAGGCATTGACATCCAATCGACTATTTTGACCTGGCTTAAAAAAAGCATCAAAACCAAAGGTCGAATTTTCCAATAAGGTGATTTCAGAAAAGCCATCACCGTTGGCGTCCCAGTGGTCGCGACTGCGGTCAAAGCCATATAGATTGAGACCCATTTTTAAATCGTCGCTCACAATGGATCCATTCAATGTCAGGCTTCTGTCGGAGGCCTCGCCATTTATCAAAGCCTGGTTTAATCCCACTTGAAAAGAATTGTCTAGTGGATCCTTTGTGATGATATTCACCGTTCCCGCTATCGCGTTTCCGCCATAAAGCGCAGAACCACCTCCACGCACCACTTCTACTCGATCAATCATATTGGCAGGAATCAGATCTAAACCATAAACCCCCATCAATGCAGAGAAGATTGGGCGGCTATTGATCAGGATTTGGGAATAAGCTCCATCTAACCCATTCATGCGTAGTTGGGTAAAACCACAGTTCTGGCAGTTGTTCTCCAGCCTAAGCCCTGGTGAGAATGACAGTCCCTCAGCGAGAGTTAAAGACTGCGTATTGTCAAAAGCTTTTTGGCCTATTCGACTCACAATTATGGGAGCTTCAAACAGAGGAATCTCCGAACCGGTTCCAGTAACCACTACTTGATCCAAGTTGACGTCGCTTTTCACCAGAATCATTTCAAGCTTCAACTCCTTCCCCTCTTCAATCACAACTTCTATCGCCTTGGAGGTATACCCCATGGCTCTGGCCACAAGCTGGTATGAACCAACTTCGAGATGATCGATAGTAAATTTCCCTTGAACATCTGTAACTGCTCCAGCATTCAAAGCTGAAATACCGACAGTGGCAAATGCCAATGGCCCATTACTATCTGAGACTACACCTGAAATAGAGCCACCATGTGCAAAAAGCGATAAGGAGGTCAAACAAGTGTTTACAAAGAAGAGAATTGCCCGCATACGATCTTTAGAGGATGCAAATATAATTGTTAGATTACTCTAACTCGAATAATAAACAAACAATGTTACTCTCACTATTGATAACTTATTGCGACAGCAGAATCAGCAAGACTCGTTAGAATTATCTTTGGACCATGAAGATATTCCTAATGCTGACTAGCCTAATACTCTGGCTATCACCATTTGCGCAAGAAGGAATTGAAGAAAAAATTAAATATTTTGAATCTTCAATTTCGAATAAACAAGCTGAGATTACAGAGCTTAGAGCAAAAGTCGACTCATTGAAGTTGCTCGACATCACCGAAAAACTGGAAGCGATGGGCTGGCCAAGTGAGGACGGAGAATTAGTCGTACACAACGCATTTGCTTTGAGCTACTCTGAAGAGCACGAAATGGCAAGTTGGGTGGCTCATATCATTCTCGATGATGTAGCGGATGGAAGAACAACAAGAACCAATGACTTCAGAATTGATGAGATGGTTAGCACGGGCTCATCTGAAGAGGCTGACTACTTTTTGAAAACAAAAAAGGCTGATGGTGAGTGGGATTATGATGGCTACGGTTTCGATCGCGGCCACTTGGCTCCTTCTGCTGATTTTCGCTGGAATCAGCAAGCCTTATCAGAATCTTACTTCTACTCCAATATGACGCCGCAACATCCAGATTTCAATCGTGGCGCTTGGGCCCAACTAGAATCATACATTCGCGACTATGCTATCGAAAATAAGGTAGATCTCTACATTGTTACCGGCCCCGTTTTAAATGAGCACCTGCCAAAAGTTGAACGCAGTGTAAACGGGATGAGCCTGCCCACACACCATTACAAAGTGGCTCTTGATATGAAAAATGGCAAAACTATCGGCTTCCTCATGCCAAATGAAGCCTGCGAAAAACCGATAGAAGCATATGCCTTAAGCATTAATGAAATAGAAGAAACGACGGGATTAAACTTCTTTAGCGGTCTTCCCGATGAAGTGGAGGAAGAAATGGAGAATAACTCAGACTACATAGCTTGGCTTCCTTCAGAGCAAAGAGGTGATGTAGCGGTGATTCCACCAAATAAGCTCGGGAAAGGTCGATACAATACTCTACAGGCTTATGAGTTTATCGACACCAAAAAGAAAGTGGAGGTATGCGGAACTGTCGTGAGCACCTTCAAGTCTAAAAACAACAACGTCTTTGTAAACCTGGATAAGAAATTTCCAAATACAGTATTTACACTCACCATTTGGACAAGAAATCAAGCCAACTTCAGCTACGCACCTGAAAATGAATTTATGGGAAAAAAAGTCTGCGTAAAAGGAGAAGTAACCAGACGTGACGGTGTAATGCAAATGAACTTGATCAATGAAAAGCAAGTTGTATTTCCTGGTGAAGGTTTTTAGCTGAATACATTCCATGAGGGCCTTTTGAATGCAAGGCTTTTCTTTCTTTCTTGAAAATTTCTATCCTTGAAACAACAACCGCATAGTGTAGCTCCCGTCTTGTAAACAGTTTATGGCTGTCCACGTATGATCATGTGGTTTTTCCTGAGAAAAAATCAAACTTGACTTACCGATTGAAATGAACTAATTTGCCCTTACCATCCACTACTACACTGAAAATTATGGCCAACTTCCGAGTTCGTTCCAAATCACTGGCAGAAGCCAGAGCATTCTTTGAAAGCGCAGGAGATAAAGTTTGGCAGATTAGAACAAAGTCCAATAGGATTTCGCCTCATCTGACCATCACATTCTGCTCCAATTTGACTCTTGCAGATCTCCGGAAGGTTTTTTCGGAAATGAGTAATGATAAAATGATGATGCACACTCTCAGACAAGATTCTAGAGAGATTCATCTTGTTTGAAACAACATATTCCTATTTTCCTGAGTTTTATAGTAAGTGAGCTGTGGTAGTGTTTAAACCGCCTAAAAGAAACTTATGATTCACCTGATATTTCATACTCCGCCCACTAACACTTCAATGCGTCAAGCGACAGAAGACGTTATGACACTCTTTGAGAATATCGGCAAGGCAAATAGAGATGACGAAAATGACAATTTCTATTTTGTTTTGGATGCTCACCGAGAATTGGGAGCGGAGCTTAAGCAAAGCTTGGAAGAAATGGGGTACAATGTAAGCGTTAAGGATTACGGAGTATACCTGGTCTGACCTTCAAAAAAAAGAACACTAACAGTGTTTAGAACTTAATGGCAATTTTAAAATCTTTGCCGTCCATTAGTTTAATCGTTTCCAAGATCATACGATAACTTTCATAGTCTATCGTCCATGCCTCCATGAGACAATTGATAAGCTTTCCTTTTTCTGAATCTATCCCGGTAATCAGAAAAGACAAGTGTACTGCATTGGCGAAGCAACATAGCGTCACATCTTTGCTTACACTCGTAGCACTGGCAAGAATAGCACCCTCAGGGCCAAGTTCCTTGGATAAGTCAACGGCTTTTCTCAGACCGTATGGCAAGTTTTGATCAAGTAGAAAATCTTTGCAAGCCAACTTCTGATTTATCAATGCCAGAGCAAGAGCTGAGACATCTCCATCGCTAAATGAAACAGCTACCAAAGTATTTATGAATGCTTGCGCAGAGGAAATTGACGTCTGTATTGCCGTTTTGGATGCTGTAGAAGTTTGAGTCATTGCAGTTGATAATGGATTTTACCCAATTGTCATATACGCAAAAAAGGATTGATTGGTTAAGTTACTGATTATTATGTCAATAATACCATCTTCTGAAAAGACCGCTTAAAAAGAAAAAATAGGATGAGATATTTTATTAGTCTTTCGAGTCTTTTTGAGTTCAATCAGATAATGAGACTTACTCCTCATATAGTCGGAGGTATTTCGGGAAGAGGGGAACTCCTATATAAACATGAAGCTCCTCCTCGCAATAAAGACTTTAGCTTTTTTTCACAAGCACTTTCGAGGAGGGTCGAGTGGCTGCTAGCATTACTCGTTTTAAACATTACGCATGAAGGGATTCACTCCTCTTGACGTCGGAGTGACTACGCCTTAGGCGGAGGGCCAGCATCACCTCTAACCCACGTCGCGTGCCGCGAAGTTTGGTTTTTTATTCACCGCCACTTACGAGCGAGCTCAAGTGGCTGTGAATAAAAAAACCCTCACTGACGCTGTCAGTGAGGGTTTTTTGTCGATGCGGAGAATGAGGGATTCGAACCCCCGGTACCTTGCGGTACGCTGGTTTTCAAGACCAGTGCAATCGACCACTCTGCCAATTCTCCGCGGCAAAAGTAATTCTTTTGTTAAATCAAGCAAGGATGAGATGTCAATTTATCAAGATATTTTACGCAGACATCTCCTACACATTTTCGTAACTTCACGAGTTACAATCAACAACACACATGAAAGGAGTCCTAAAACTTTTTGTAATTCCACTAATCTTTTTTTCTATTCAAGCTATTTCGGTCCCATATGCCGTGTTTAATCACAAGACTTTCTATGTGCCTGGCAAAGGACCTGTTGTTGAAACATACTTTGACATTTATGGAAAATCCATCACTCTTTTGAAAATTGAGGAAGAAGAAGATGCTTTTCAAGGAGAAGTCGAATTGACAATAATTTTCAAAAAGGATGGACAGATTATTACCTATGACAAAAAAAACCTGAAGACGCCAATCATGTCTCAAGGGAATATTGTAGACTTCATTGATGTGCAGCGCTTCGCAATACCTTCAGGCGAGTATGAGGTTGAGGTTGAATTAAAAGACCTCAATGCCGTAGAAGAATCAGCTGTTACAAAAGCAAGTATAAGCTTGGATGTTCCAATGGTACCGGTTGGAACCTTCTTTTCTGACATTGAGCTCGTTTCGGCCTATAAGAAAACCAGTGAACCAGGCCTTCTTTCCAAATCAGGATATGACTTACTCCCGATGGTTTCGGATTCCATTCTCAAGCCTGAAATGAAAGAGGTGGTGGTATACACCGAGCTTTATGGCACAGACGAAGAATTTGAAAAGGAAGAAATGTTTCTGTTGACTGCCTATATAGCTGACGCAGATAGCTTAAAACCTATTGAGAGTACTAGAAAATACATGCGGCGCAACTCAGGTTCGGTCATACCTATCCTCACAACCCTTCTACTTGAGAACGTAAACCAAGGAGAATACTTAATCATCCTTGAGGCCAGAACCAGAGAAAACGAACTTTTTGCAAAAGTGGAACACCAAATCAAAAGGGATAAGAAACAAGCCGTTGATGTATTGAGCCTAATGGAAAGCGAAGACATAGATGCTACATGGGTTTCCAAGTTTGAAACAAAAGCCTCCATATATGACTATGTGCATTCTGTGAGGCCCATAGCCACAGGACAAGAGAAAGCCATGCTCTCCAACAGCTTCAGAGAATTCGAAAAGAGTGAGCTCAAATACTTACGCAGTTTTATGTACGCTTTCTGGGAAAGCCGCAATCCAGGAGAGGGAGAAACCGCCTGGCTCATGTATAAGGAGAAAGTTGACTTTGTAAATGAAGAGTTTGGCACCAAGAACAAGCAAGGGTTTGAAACAGATCGTGGACGCGTTTATTTGCAATATGGACCGCCTAACGACTTAACTGATCGAGCTAACGAACCCTCCTCCTACCCTTACCAGATTTGGAGGTATTACAAGACAGGTCAGTATAATAATGTTCGATTTGTTTTTTACGACCCTACACTTATGGGAGTGGATTATCAGCTTTTGCATGCCGAAGGAATTCGAGGAGAGATCAACAATCCTCAATGGCGATTGCTCCTCGAACAGCGAAACACTCCGATGAACAACATCGATGATCAAACGGGCCGCGATCATTTTGGTGGTCGAGTAGACGACTTTTTCGATAATCCGCGTTAGATTTGTGGATCTAAGTCCTTGAAAACAGCAATTGTTATTTTGAATTACAACGGCGAGGCCCATCTTCGCCGTTTTTTGCCTTCTGTGGTTGAGCACAACCCCAAGGATGTTGAGATAGTCGTAGCCGACAATGCCAGTACTGACGGTTCCGCTGATTTTCTTCGTTCAGAATACCCCACCATACAACTCATTCAATTACCAACGAATTATGGCTTTGCAGGAGGCTACAATGAAGCGCTAAAACAAGTAAGCGCTGACATATATGTGTTACTTAACAGTGATGTAGAAGTCACAAGCGGATGGCTACATCCACTGTTGACCGAAATGAAGGACAGGCCTGAGGTTACCGCCTGTCAGCCTAAAATAAGGGCCGTAGAGAATCGCAAGTATTTTGAATATGCAGGAGCTTCAGGTGGATTCCTAGATAAAAATGGCTATCCCTTTTGCCGAGGACGCATCTTTGATAATACAGAAAGGGACATAGGACAGCATGATGATGAACGGGAAGTTTTTTGGGCTTCAGGAGCCTGCATTCTTATCCGATCCGAATCTTTTCACGAAGCCGAAGGTTTTGATGAAACACTGTTTGCTCATATGGAGGAAATCGATCTCTGTTGGCGCCTTAAAAATCAAGGTCACCGTATTTATTGCTTTCCGCAATCAACGGTCTACCATCTTGGTGGTGGCACCCTATCATCAACAAATCCGAGAAAAACCTATCTAAATTTCAGGAACAACCTGAGTATTATCGTAAAGAACGACTACAAGGGTTCACTTTTTCAAAAGCTTCTGAAACGGATGATTTTTGATGGCGCAGCGGCAGGATACATGCTCATCACTTCAGGGCCCAAACATAGCTTTGCCGTGTTAAGAGCGCACAGTTTCTTCTATTCGAACTTAAGCCGACTGTTAAAAGAGAGAAAATATTGGCGTGAAAAGTCTCACGATATTAATCGGACAGGCTTATACAAAGGCAGCATAGTTCAAGACTATTTTAAAGACAAGAAAAAGGTTTTTGGCTCATTGGCGACAAACTTATTCGTTCGTCAGAATCGCAACGCCTGACCAATAGCCATTCGATATCCATCCAAACCAGCTCCCACCACTACAGCTGCGGCGTACTTACTCACATATGAATGATGACGTTTGGGATCTCTGGCGAAAATATTTGAAATATGAACCTCAATAACAGGTGATTCAACAGCGGCAACGGCATCTCCAACAGCAATGGAGGTATGTGAATAAGCAGCAGGATTTAGGACCACGGCATCATATCCATCCCCTTTTTGGATGGCACCAATCAATTCTTCCTCACCGTTTTCTTGAATGTAATCGATTTCAACTCCATGACATTCTGACCGTAAAACCTTGAGAAACTCTTCAAATGAGACTGATCCGTAAAGCACAGGCTCACGTTTTCCCAAGAGATTCAAATTGGGACCGTTGATAATTAAAATTCTTTTCAATCTATTGTCGTTTGAATTGAACCAAATTTACGGAAGTTCGAACGATCATGGATTGGTATTCCCTATCAAAAGGATTTGAAGCATATCTGAGGCTTGAAAAAGGCCTGAGCAAGAATAGTATTGAGGCTTATAACCACGATGTGGCGAGGTTAAGAGACTACTTCACCGAAGACAGAACGGTCAATGCTTTATCCGTCGGCTACCCCGAATTAGTCGAATTTGTTCATCACTCAGCTAAAATCACCCCAAACCCGAGGAGCCGTGCTCGGCTGATTTCGGGGGTAAAGGCTTTTTTTCGCTACCTCATCATGGAAGATCTGCGTGAAGACAATCCTGCCGAATTACTCGAAACTCCTCGATTACCTCAAAAACTACCCGACACTTTGAGTCGAGAGGAGATCAACCGAATTCTTGAAGCCATTGACCTTAGCGACCCGCAAGGTACCAGAAACCGCGCGATGCTAGAGACACTCTACGCGTCAGGACTACGCGTCAGCGAATTAGTGAATTTGAAGCTTTCGGGGATCTATCCCGATGAAGGGTTTCTCAGAGTGATTGGAAAAGGAAACAAGGAAAGACTTGTACCTATTGGCAAAGAGGCACTAAAGTTCATCGCCATTTACCGCGACGAAGTCCGCAACCACATTGAGATTGTGAAAGCTCACTCTGACACGCTCTTCCTAAATAGGCGTGGATCAGGACTGAGCAGAGTCAGTGTTTTCACTATCGTTAAAGATTCAGCATTGAAAGCTGGAATCGATAAAAACATCAGTCCACACACCTTTCGTCACAGTTTCGCGACTCATCTCGTAGAAAATGGAGCGGACTTAAGAGCCGTTCAAGAAATGCTTGGGCACGAGAGCATCACTACTACTGAGATATACACCCACTTAGATCGGACTTATTTGCGCGATACCGTCCTGCTTTATCACCCCCGAAATAACTGAATGGGATGCCTACGGTATTCATAAATCATCGCTACAAGTAACAACACGTACTCAACTAGTAACCATTCGTATTTAGGCTCCAATTCACCAAGATAATGAGAGTAGGAAAAGAATGCTGTAAATGACCAAATTAAGATGGCCTTACGATCAGTTAAGAGTGATAAATAAACTACCGGAATGATGTACCATGGATGAACCGTACTTGAGAAAAGTAGGAAAATCAGATAGACCAACAAGGCTTTCTCTTTCAATTTAGCCTGACTGAATCCGACTGCGAGCATTAAAATGGCACTGGCGACACCTAGAGCGGGGCCAAGTATGGAAACTGGATTGTACCCAAGAATAGCTCCCCCTATTTCTGAGAAGGTATAGTAGATGGAAGCATTAAACTCAAAACTCCTGAAGAATAAGTCAATTCCTGAGAAGGACCTGATCACACCACCCACAAAAGGAACAAATCCAATAGTGACTACCAATACGGTAAGACCGACAATCTGCCACCCCTTTTTCTCTTTAAAAAAAGCAGGGGCAAGTATCAGAGGGTTTAGCTTTAAAAGTATGGCAAAGCCAAGCGAGACAGCGGCCACGTTCCCCCTATGCAACCTGGCTTGATCAATGGCTATTGCCAGAAATGGCAACAGAGCTGCTTCAAAATGAACGTTTCCAACTCCCTCTACGATCACCAAAGGATTGAGAAGATAAAGGACATACAAACTAAAAAACTCCTTTGAGTACCTCTGGAAATAAATTAACCCAATAGCTTCGCAAAAGATGATAAAGAAGCGCATTCCATTGACTTGATTTAAAAAAGCTTCAAATATGGCTCCGAAAGCCATTCCAAGCTGATGCAGCGGCGGGTACACGGAAGGATAATCGCGGGAATTCATTTGATCCAGCAACCTCCCGCTGTTTCGAAGATCAACATCGATCTCTGTGGGAATTTTCCCAATTGGGTTCACCCCTTCCAGCATAAGCTCCCCATCCCAAATAAATCGATAGAAATCATCACTAAGCAACGGAAGCTGCATTACAAAGACCAGGCGAGCCAACAAAGCAAGAAGAAGCAGGAATGACAGCTTAGGCTGGCTCGTTAGAAAAACATACCAAACTGAGAAAGCAATAAAAACCCCAATTAGAAGGAGCTCAAACTCTTGCCTTGGAGTAAAAGAGACAAAAATAAAAGCAAATAGATAGATTGCAGCAAGCCCAAGGTATGCCGTCTTCCCAGGCATTTACTGACGAGCGTGTTTTACGGAATAGTGGAAAACAGCAAAGAAGCCGAAAACCAACATGAGATGCAGCGGAATAAATCCCCACTCACCGAGTTTGATCCCTACCCCTAAGGCCAAAAGGAAATAGACCCCCAACAAACCCTCAACCCATGAGATGAAAGGAATCTTTCGGTCGATATACTTCTTCTGCTTAAAACTTCCCTTCTGCCCAACCAGATTCCATTTGGGGGTGCGGACAAATGGAGTTTTCTTTCCGATATAGCCCAAAATAACCGCTCTGGCATTGTGCAAGCTCATACCCATAGAAAGGCTGAGAAAGGCTGGATAAAGCCAGATGAAAGTTCTTTTGGGAGCCGTCTTGAGCTTCACAAATGCGGTATAGTAGAAAAAGGCCAACACAAAAAAGCTGAACAACAATACTCCACCAGATGCAAAAAGCAGCTCATAACCGACCACTTCATTTTTCAATAGTATCAATGGCAATGAAGCAATCGCGCATATCACAATCCAGATGAATATGGAAGAATTTAGTAAATGGAAAAAGGCGTGAATCTTTGTGGCTCCTGATAGCGATTTTGATCGAAAAACATTGCCAACATGCTTCTTAGCGCACTCAGCTGCTCCTTTATTCCAGCGGTATTGCTGGTTTTTTAAGGCATTCATCTCGGCGGGCAATTCCGCTGGAGAAACTACATTCTCGATAAACTTAAACTTCCAACCCTTGAGCTGTGCTCGGTAACTCAGGTCCAGATCCTCCGTGAGTGTATCGGCGCTCCAGCCACCCGCATCCAAAATGCACTTACGACGCCAAATACCTGCCGTCCCATTGAAGTTGATGAAGTGATTCCCAATATTTCTTCCGGACTGCTCTACCGTAAAATGCGCATCTAGGGCAAAAGCCTGAACACGAGTCAGAAGACTGTAATCTCTGTTGAGATGCCCCCAACGGGACTGAACCATCCCAATGTTTTCATCAACAAATTGTGGAATTGCCTTGTGCAGAAAGTCTTTTTCAGGAACGAAGTCTGCATCGAAGATCGCGATAAACTCTGCACTCGTTTGATCAAGTCCATATTGCAAAGCCCCTGCTTTAAACCCTTTTCGCTCAGGGCGCTTGACCTGCTCTATGTTAGTCCCTTCTCCCCTTCTCGCATTCACTACGGTCGAGGCGATTTCAAACGACTCGTCCGTACTATCATCCAGAAGCTGAATGAATAATTTATCCTTAGGGTAATCCAATTGACATGTAGCGTCGATAAGTCGCTCCACGACATATCTCTCGTTAAAAACCGGTAACTGCACCAGCACCGCAGGCCAGTCCCCTTCCCATTCCTTGACAATCCCCTCTTTGCTCTTCTTGCGGTAATTCAACAGAAGTGACAGCTGGACCAGGCTGTATGCAAAGATGAAAAACATCCCTACACCATATATTACGATAACAAACCAACCCCAATCAGGCATACTTAAAAATGGTATAAATGATCTTATAGCCCGCTAAAATACTTCCTTTCACGGTACCGGAAACTTTCGACACCCCTTTTCGCCTGCGATAAGTAACAGGAATTTCAGTATGGGCGATCTTCTTTTTTAAGGCTTTCACTTGCATTTCAACGGTCCACCCAAAATTTCGATCCACCATTCCGATCTCCTCATACGCTCTACGGGTTATTGCCCTGAACGGCCCCAAATCGGTAAATTTAGAACCGTACATGATTTTCATCAAAAAAGTCGCCAACCAATTTCCAAAGACCTGTTGAGGCATCATCGATCCTTTTTCCCGCACACCGCTGGACCTGCTCCCAATCACCAGTTCAGCTTTTCCACTTAAAATGGGTTCAAGCAAAAGTGGCATCTCCTCGGGATGATCTGAATAATCAGCATCCAGAAAAACCAAGACATCAGGTGGAGGACTGGTTTTTAGCGAATGCTCTATTGCTCGGAGGCAAGCTGCCCCATAGCCTTGCTCGGGCTGGTCCACCACCACAGCTCCAGCCTCTGTAGCTTTCACCGAAGTATGATCGGTGCTGTTATTATTGGCTACCACCACTTGCCTGACCAAACCCTTAGGGATGTCGTTCAAGACTAAACCTATTGATTCCTCCTCATTAAAAGCAGGAATAATCACATCTATTATTTTCTTCAAATCAACTTAAAGATTCAATGATACGCCTTCACGGCCAATTAAAATGGGGTTATCATTGATTCGACCCTCTTCATCTTTGTTCTCCAGCTTCAAAACTCCACGAGGACAAACAGCGCTGCAGACACCACATCCTACACAACTGGATCGCACGATATTCTGACCACGCTGAGCGTACCAGCGGACATCAATCCCCATCTCACAATAGGTGCTACAGTTTCCGCACGAGATGCATTGCCCTCCGTTGGTCGTGATCCTGAAGCGAGACTTAAATCTTTGGACCAGGCCCAGATAAGCTGCAAGAGGGCAACCAAATCGACACCACACTCTATTCCCCATTACGGGATAGAAACCCGTACCAACAGCACCCGCAAAAACAAAACCTATCGAAAAACCATAAACGCTTCGCACATCATAGGAGTTAATTCCCAGAAGCACCGATGTTCCTGAAAAGGTGGTGTAGGCCACCCAAACCGTCATAAAGACTGCAAAAACAAGAACCGAATGAACCAGGACTCTTTCTATTTTCCAAGCCCCGAGGCGCTTATCACTCAAATGGCGATAAGGATCTCCGACAGTCTCGGCCAAACCGCCGCAACCACAGACCCAAGAGCAATACCAGCGCTTTCCAAAGAAATAAGTGAAGAGCGGAACTCCGATTGCAAAGAGCGCTATACCCCAACCAAACAAGAAGATTCCCAGGGTTCCTTCACTAAGGTATTGATCTACTCGATAGTCGAAAAAGAAGGTGTATTCCAACGGCCAAGCGCTTTTAAAATCATAGGCAGGAAGCTGAAAACTGGTCAATATTTGCGGAAGTGTGAAGGCAAAAGCGATTTGAAAAAAGAGAACCGAAAGCGTCCTAACTTGCTGATATTGATTACCTCTATACTTAAGCATCATCTTAAAGCCCATTGTAGTCATGGCGATTGTATAGAGGAAACCATACAAGAACCAGCGATCGGACGCAGTACCTGCCAGCTTTTCTGCCAAAGGCTTTAGGAGCACCACCTGATTGGCGAGGTAAGCGGGCAATTGATAAAGAACGATGTAAAAGACTACTAAGCAGATGAATACAATGATTGCGGGGTAGTGACGTGTTTGCGACTTATTGTGAAAAACGTGATCGTTGTGAATTCCCTTGTGTTTGTATGCCAATGGAAGTGCGTAAAGGAACCCACCCAAAACACCGAGGCCGAAGATAAACCAAGCCATCAGGCCTGTCTTCAACCATTCAGGAGAGCCTTCTTGCATAATCTGAGGCAATAGATAAGTGGCCTGATCTGAACTAATTCCATATTCATTCACCACAGATCGATTGACTTCCGTCACTTTCTCTTTCAAGTTTTTCTCAAAATCGGCATAGCTCTCCCAACTCCTTCCGATCATCCAACCTGTATTCTCTTTTAAGCGCTCTTGAACAAATTCGTCATCGAAATTCTCTTCAATAAAGGTCTCATTGTATTTTGAGGGATCAGACTCTAGTTTTTGCTCAATTTTTGCGACACTTGATTTATTTATTCCATTCTGATTAACAACATTTTGTGCATACTCATCAAATGCATTACTCAAGGAAGAAACCATTAACACGGGAGGCGCGGGATCAAGTGTGCTAATACTATTAGCAAGCTCTTTATTCTTTGAATCAATTAAACACGATAAACTACTGTCATTAAAGTTTATATCAACCAAAAATGACAACCCAATAAACAAAAATGCACTCAACGTGAAGAGAGCCATCCCAATCGACTTTAAAATCTTCTCTCTCCTCATGACATCAATTTTTTAAGTAGTGATTTGGGCAGCGCTATACCCGCTTCTATTTCGAAAGCCGCCTTAAAAACCTTTGGCCACTTCTTATAGAACTCAGGATCAAAATTGGCCTTATCGATATGCGCAATCACCTCTCCTACTCCGCGGCCTTCTCTGAGAACTTTATCGAAGTACTCGTGGCGGAGCCGAATACCAAATGAGTTGATTCCTTGAAACTGCTTTGTTACGGGATGGTAAGCCACTGTAATAAACTTGTTGTGACCGCCTTCCCAAAAGAAGTGGGCCTGATTATCATCGGGCTTAGGCTTAGGGTTACCATATACTTGGTACTCGATATCGAAGAACTTGGCCGAGTTGAACCATGGTCCGGGATGGTAAGAAGTGTTCTTCCCTGCCAGCCGCTGCCCGAGTACCTCGCCCATCATACGGCCTACATACCACACCGGCTCCAAGCCACGGCGACCAGAACGTGGGTTGCGAATCTGAGCACAATCACCCACAGCGTATATAGAGTCTAAGCTGGTTTCAAGGTTTTCATTGACCAAAATAGCTCGATCGATTTCTATACCCGTATTACTCAGGAATTCAATATTCGGGGTCACACCAGTCGTAATACCGACCAACTCACATTTTAGCTCATCTCCTGACTTCGTAGTAACAGATTCAACCTTTCCACTCGGACCATTGATCGTATCAATCTCAGCGCCATGATGCAAATCCACTCCGTGGTCTAAAAGGTGCTTACTGATTCGTTCTCCTTCATTCTTGGTAAGAATTCCACCCCAGAAAACCTTTTCTCTTACCAACATGGTAACAGAAATATTTCTAGTGAGGAGCATTTCTGCCATCTCCACCCCGATCAGACCTCCACCGGCTATCACCGCTTTCATTCCTCTCTTATTTCCTTCGAGAGGTGGCGGTGTTCGTTTCTCCAGATTTTCTAAGTCTTGGAGACTAACTAGTCCCTGCACTCCATCTAAGTCCTGCCCTGGCCAGCCAAAAAATCGCGGCCTCGAACCAGTGGCAATTACGAGCTCATCATATGAAATGGTCGCTCCCGACTTCATTGTGAGAAGCCTTTGACTTGCATCAACTTCATTGACAAAATCAAAGACCAAGTCGATGCGGTTCTTTTCCCAAAACCAGTCTTCATAAGGCTTGATGTTGTTAAACTTCATATGCCCCATGTAGACATACATTAAAGCCGTTCTCGAGAAAAAGTGCTTCGATTCAGCAGAAATCACAGTGATTTCCACTTCTGAGTCATTCTTTCGGAGATGTCGGGCCGTAGAGATTCCCGATATGCCATTTCCGATGATGACCACTTTACGGTTGGTTGACATTACCCCAAAGAAAACATATTAATTTGAAGAGCGGCTGTCGGTGCAACGACATTCGCAGAGTCCAAGAAGCTAAAATATTTGGAACACCCTGATCATCAAGTTTTGGCTATATTCGGGGGTTCGAAATTCAAAAATATGATGAAGACTTTACGTGCTGCCATTCTCACATTCGCCCTGCTTACTGTCCATATCGGCATAAATGCTCAACACGCCTTTCTCGACCAGCCGCTGATTGAGGTACTGGATGAAGTTGGATCGAATCAATTGATCTCCATCGCCATCATGCTGGAAGATGAAGTCGACCTCTTGACATTAAAGGAAGATTTCAATAAGAAGAAGCTGCCCGCAAAAGACAGAGCACCACTGGTAGAGCAAGCACTCAAAGAAAAAGCAGCAGCCACACAACCCATCATCCTGAGTTTCATACATAACTCCGGATTGGAATTCGCTGATGTCAAAACCTTCTGGGTTTCAAACTCCATTGCCTTAAAAGCAGAGCCGGAGTTGGTTGAAGCTTTATCTAACAGAGATGATATCGCTTACATGTATTTGAATAGAAATGCCTTTGGGTACATTCCTAAAGAGATAAAAGGTGAAGGAGACGAAAAGAGTGTCGGAGGAATTGAGCCCGGATTAGAAGCTATCGGCGCACCAGAGATGTGGGCTTTGGGGTATACCGGTCACGGCCGAATAGCAATGACATACGATACAGGAGTTTGGGATGATCACCCGAGCCATCAAAAAAGATTTCTTGCCAATAGAATGCCATTGCTGAGCACTTGGTATGGCTACGACAGCCCATTGCCGGTTGATAAATCCAGCAGTCATGGTACCCACGTTACAGGCACAATGCTTGGACTCGATACGGCTACCAGCGACACCATTGGCATGGCTCCACGTGCTTACTACATCGCAACCGATCCTGTAGTGTCCAACTTAGCGGACGTTAAACCGCTAACCGATTTCATGTTTGGCTACGAATGGTCAATAGACCCTGATGGCGATCCTGAAACAACCAACGACATTCCTGATGTGATCAATAACTCCTGGGGCTTTGGTCCAGACTTAGATGAAGCTCCGTGTCCTGAATTTGTCGTGCCCGTGTTCACGGCGGTGGAAGCAGCAGGTATTGCCAATGTTTTCTCAGCAGGAAATGAAGGACCGGGCGATATGACAATGAGTGTCCCTCACAATACAAATATCGGTTTGGTGAATTCTTTTACCGTAGGTGCCACGTCATCGGGAGGAAGCTTTCCGATTGCCAGCTTTTCCAGCCGCGGACCGAGTTTTTGCGGAGGAGAAGGAAGTCTTTTGATAAAACCTGAAGTATCTGCGCCAGGGGTAAACGTGCGTTCTTCCATCGAAAACGGAGAGTATGACTTCTTTAGCGGAACTTCGATGGCTGCTCCACATGTGAGTGGTGCCGTGCTGCTTTTACGTGAAGCTTTCCCTGATTTGACCGGTGAGGAGATTCTCTTGGCGATTTACAATAGCGCTATCGATCTTGGTGAAGAAGGAGAAGACAATACTTACGGTATGGGCTTCGTCAATGTAAAGGCTGCTTATGATCTTTTATCGGAAAGTCACACTCCCACTCCACCTGCTGTTTTGAGCACTGATATTGAACTGGTCAGAATAGTAAGCCCATCTGATGACATCATTTGCTCAGATGCAAGCGCAGGTGTAACTCCTGTAATAGAAGTGCGCAACAACGGCAACGAAACCATAAATGGCTTTGATCTATTCGTTTCCGTCATTGGTGAGACTGCTGAAGTGCCTTTTGCCACAGAAACTTCGCTTGAGCCTGGTGAGATAGTAGAAATAGAACTACCCGAAATTACTTACGAAGGCGTTGGGTTTAAAGAGCTGCATGTGCGAATTGTACCGATTGAGGGAGAATACGATGTACTCAACAACCACGGGATCCACCGTTTTACAGAAATACCTAAATACGACTGGGAAGTAGAAGGAGCCTTTGCGGATGACTTTAGCAACGGTATTGATTCGGAAGTTTGGACGATATACAATCCCGATGCATCCATTACTTGGGACACACTACGCGTCCTCCAAATAGATGGAACAGAAGGACTGGCTGCACATATGAACCATCCTGAATACCTGACCGTCTTGAGTCAAGACGACCACCTCATCACCCCATTGATCGAAAATCGACCTGAAACGACCAATTCTATGGCCTTTGATTACTACTACAGAAAACGAAGTAGCCAATCCTTTACAATGGATACACTTGTGGTCTTCATTAACCGTACTTGCGGCGACGAGTACATGAGCGAAGAATTGCTTCGATTGGGTGGTACTGAACTCTGGACAAATGATGATTCAGAGCAAGATGCATTACCTGATTCGGCTGATGAATGGCGAACGGTTAACCTGGATATGGGTCTGGAGAATACTGATCCATTCTTCTTCAGCTTCGTTACACTAAACCGCAGAGGAAATAACCTCCTGATAGACAATGTCAGAATGGGTGTAAACTTGAGCACTTCCAATGCAGCACCAAGTCTAGAAGCTCGAATCTACCCTAATCCGACAAACGCAGGGTTCAGGCTGGAATGGAATGAAACAGAAAGGGCCGATGTACGAATCTACGATCTATCAGGAAGGGTGATTAGTTTTAAACAAAACCTGGAAAGCGGTGCGCTGATCGAGAACCTCAATCTGAGCAAGGGCGCTTACATCGTTGAGGTTTCCGTTAGTGAAAACAGATCGTCACAGAAGCTCATCGTAAACTAACGACTCACGACCAAGCGCTTGGTTAAAACGGTTTTGGCATTATATACGCTTACGAGGTAAATCCCTTCTGGAAGAGTCGCTATATCTACAGAATTGGATGAGGCCAATCGACCTCCCTTTACCTCTCTGCCCGTAAGATCCAAAATTCTGAAATGACCTTCAAATCCAGATGGAACCGAAATTTCCATTGTCGTCGAACCCGGATTAGGGTATATCTTGAAATCAGCGTCGGTGATCTCCGTTGAGCTGAGAGCAGTCTCATTGGTCAAATAGCGAAAAGAAACAAGGGCGTCTTGAAGAACGATAGCCTCCGCCACTATCCCACCTACTTCAGGGGAGATCCAAGTGTAATTGATCTGCTGTGGTCTTTCGATTTGTGTCCCTGTTTCCGTAAACGCAATATAGATGGTGTCAGTAACATCAAGCTCCGTTCTGACTCGCAAACAGTTATATGAAGATCCCGGAAGAATCAACTCACCCCAGGCATCTGCATTGGTTGAGCGCAAACCCGACTGACCTACTGCACCAATACTCGGAACATCAGTGAAGAAATAGAACGAGTTGGTGTCCATATCTCCAAACGACAAAGGAAAGCTGAACACTCTATCGAGGGTATCATAAGCCGAAATAAGCGGCAGCCCCTCTACTTCGGCTGCATTACCCGTTATAAAGTAGCCTTCGGCGTCAGAACGATAGAATTGATAAGCCTCTTCCACCTCCAAAGGTAATGGCAGCTCAAAAACAAGAACTGCCAATTCTAAGGCAAATGTCGAGAGATTCTGACCAGCCAAAAACGGATTACCAAAGAAGAGCCCAAACAGTTCAGGCGTTGAATCTAATGGGTAATAAGAATCTGTGAGTTCAATACCAACAGGTGGAAGGGTACTAAAGTCCCAAGTGAGATCTTCTCCTCCCTCAGGCAAGACATCGATCTGATCGGGAGTTAAATCCAGAATCTGTGTGTATTCAAAAACATCTCCAACGGAGATGAAATTGCTCTGATCTATTATCGGTTGGGCTACAAGACCAGCTGATAAAGAGAAGAAAAGAATAATTGAGTAGAATGATCTCATAGCTTATATTTTAACTGACGCCTAAAATACTGCGAATTGAGCTAAATCGCCAACAGAACATCTCATCAACTCGTCAATGCATAGTTGGTGTGCTTATTGCACGGATGGGATTTTGAGAATATCCGTTAAATGTCCTTCTTTTCAACTAAGTCGCAGTAAAAACCGTTATTTTTGATGCATATGCATAAAAGTCATCTGATTCTAGTCTTTTTGATTCTATCAATCCTCACGGGCACCACTTCTCTGTTTGCCCAAGGTGGAGATGACGACCTAATTCAGTTTTCGGGAGTTGTCATCACTGGAGACAGCTTGAGCCCTGTACCATTTACCAATGTCCTTATTGAAAATACGGACAAGGGAACCATGACTGATTATTACGGGTACTTTTCTTTCGTTGCACAAAAAGGAGATTCGATTCTATTCTCATCCATCGGTTACGAACGACGTCGGTTTATTATTCCCGACACCTTAACTATCAACAGGTATTCATTGATCCAAATCCTCGACAAAGATACGATTACACTGAGGGAGACAGTGATTTATCCATGGCCAACCAGAGAGCAGTTCAAACAAGCCTTTCTGGCTATGGAAATTCCAGAAACCGATTTTGACCGTGCTCAACGCAATCTTTATCAAGCCGATATGATAGCTCGAATGGATGCTGCCATGCCTAGCGGTGGCGAGACATTTAAGTACAGTATGCAGCAGTATCAGCAGCAAATCTACTACGCAGGTCAAGCGCCGCCCATTAACGTTTTGAATCCCGTTGCTTGGGCACAATTTGTCAAAGCATGGAAACGCGGCGACTTTAGTTCAGACAGAAAACGCGGAGGGCAATAAAACTTCGATCAATTCAGTTATGTTTGCGAATTGATTGAATCTATTTACGGCTTTGAATACCCGATTTCTTATAGGAACCATCTTACTCTGTCTTTTTACCCTAGCCTCCTCGGCGCAGGAGAAAGCGACGGTAAAAGGAAAAATAACAGATAGAGAAGGCAATGCCATTGAATTTGCCAATGTCTATGTGCGTAGTCAAGGCGAAGGAACTTTCACCGATCGATATGGAAGATTCAAAATCGAACTGGAGCCCGGAGAAGGGATTTTGCTCGAAACAACGCACACTTCTTTTTTAGGTAAAGAAGAAACACTCGACCTGACTGCGGGACAAACGCTCCTCATAAACTTCAGGCTGGAATACCGAGAGATAGAAGGTGTCGTAATCATCGATGACCGCACTCGGACTTCGCCTATGGACAGGGTTCCCATAAAAGACATAAAGATTTCCCCGACAGTTCAACAAGGAATTGAGAGTGTCTTGACGTCTCAACTTGGTGTGCGCATGAACAATGAGCTCAGCTCAAACTATAGCGTTCGTGGCGGAAGCTACGCCGAAAATCTGGTTTATGTGAACGACATTGAAGTCTACCGTCCCTTCTTAGCGCGATCAGGAGAGCAAGAAGGTTTGAGTTTTCCCAATCCCGACATGGTGGGAACGATCAATTTCAGCGCCGGAGGATTTGATGCTCGCTATGGCGACAAGATGAGTTCCGTACTTGATATACAGTACAAAAAACCAAAACGTTTTGGAGGAAGCGCTAGTGCCAGTTTACTCGGAGGTTCGCTTTCACTGGAAAGCTCGTCAAAAGATAGCCGCTTCACCCAAGTGTCAGGTATACGCTATTATACGAATCAATACGTTTTGGGAAGTCTCGACACTCAAGGTGATTATCAACCCGACTTTACCGACATACAAACCTACTGGACTTACGATCTCAATGAAAAATGGGAAGTCCAATTCTTAGGAAACTACTCTAATAACAATTTCAAATTTGTTCCCTCTACCAGAGAAACTCAGTTCGGTAGTTTCAATGAAGCCTTGCGGTTCACCGTATTCTTCGAGGGACAAGAGGTCACTTCGTTCGAAACGTTCTTCGGAGCGCTTTCTACAGAGTACAAACCCGATAATTCGACTCGTTTAAAATTCACTGCATCAGCTTTTCGAACTTTTGAGAATGAGACCTTCGATATTTTAGGTCAATACTTCTTGGATGAATTGGAAAGAGACTTAGGCGACGATGAATTTGGCGATGTAGTAAGGAACCGCGGAATCGGCTCTTACCTCGAACACGCTCGAAACCGACTGGACGCAAAGGTATACAGCTTCCAGCATCGAGGTTTTAAAACCATAGAAAACAAATACCTGCAATGGGGATTCACTTGGCGTGGAGAAGATATCAGCGACAGGCTGAGCGAATGGAGCTACATCGACTCTTCGGGATACTCCACTCCCATTAACCCGACCAATCAGATTGTGCTTAACGATGTAATTAAAGGAAACAGTCAGATCACTTCCAATCGATTGATGGGATACGTTCAAAACAGCTGGGATTGGTTGCTTGATAACGAAAGTCAATTGACAGCCACTGCGGGGGTGAGAGTGAATTACTGGGACTTTAATAACGAAACAGTATTTAGTCCACGTGGTACAATAGCTTGGAAGCCAAAATGGAACAAGCAAATCAACGACAGCACGACCCTGACGCGTGATGTGGTTTTCAGGTTCAGTTATGGATACTACTATCAGCCAGCTTTCTATCGAGAGTTGCGAGAGTTGGACGGAACGCTTAACCCGGACATTCGCGCTCAGCGCGCCATCCACTATGTCCTCGGAGCGGATGTTAACTTCCAGCTCTGGAATCGACCGTTTAAGTTCATCGCAGAAGCCTATTTCAAGGATTACGACTTCTTGGTTCCTTACGAAATTGACAACATCAGGCTACGCTATTACGGAACAAACGATGCTGTGGGATATGCTGTAGGTTTGGATACGAAGATTCACGGAGAATTTATCCCTGGAATAGAGTCTTGGGCTAGTTTGAGTTTCTTGCGCACGGAAGAAGACTTACTCAACGATTTCTACTACGAAATTTACAACAGCGACGGTGAGATCATCTCACCTGGCTTTACAGAGAACGATATTCCCGTTGATACCATTACTAGATTTCCGGGTTATATCCCCCGCCCTACTGATCAGTTGGTATTCTTCAGCATGTTTTTTCAAGATGAGATGCCGAGTATTCCAAGCTTTAAAGTTCACTTGAGCGTTCTCTTCGGTTCGGGACTTCCCTTCGGGCCGCCCGACAATGAGCGCTACAAAGACACTGAGCGCTACCGAGCTTACCGCCGTGTAGACATTGGTTTCTCAAAAGACTTGATGCCCAAAGACCCAAGCAAAGGGTTGTTCAAGAATTTCAAGAGTGCCGTGGTATCACTTGAAGTATGGAACCTGCTGGGTATTAACAATACCATCAGTTATAGCTGGATTCAAGAATCGAGCGGAAGGCAATATGGAGTGCCGAACTTCCTGACTCAAAGACGGGTCAATTTGAAGTTGGCGTTTTCTTTTTAGTAGTGCGTAGCTCGTTTTTCGTAACTAGTAGTTCGTCATTCGCAGCTCTGGTTGCAAGCTATGTCACAAAAACCTCCTCAAAACAAACTTTAGAAAACTCAAAGATCATCGAAGTTTGATTTGCTTATTGACTGGCTTTTCTCTCTGTGATCTCCTCTGAGCTTTATCGAACTAAATGTTCTCACAGAAAAAATAGCACGCCTTAAAAGTTAGTTCTCGGTACAAGATTTTTTAGTTCAGTATTTGGGTCCTTATAAACCAGAGATTCAGGCAGAAGCCTTAACATCGAGGGAAATTTATGATCAGAATATTTGCTTCCTTAGCAGTAACTAGTTGATTGCCTGAGCTTGTCTCAAAAAAACACGGGGCAACGAGTCAAGAACTTTCAGCCTTCAGCTTGAAGCTAAAAACTACTTCACAAACTCCAGGACTGTCTTTCGAATAATCCCCACACAATCCATTAATTGCTCTTCGGTCATAACGAGCGGTGGAGCAAAACGAATGATGTTTCCGTGGGTTGGTTTTGCCAACAAGCCGTTTTCAGCTAAGCCGAGGCATATACGCCAAGCAGTATCACTGTCTTCAGTGTCATTTACTAAAACAGCATTAAGCAGTCCCTTTCCCCTTACGGAGTTGATCAAGTCAGACTCATTGGCAAGCTTGGCCATTTCTTTGCGGAAGATTTCACCCAATCGGCGGGCATTTTGAGCGAGTCGCTCATCATCTACCACTTCAAGTGCAGCGATAGCTACGGCGCAAGAAAGAGGGTTTCCACCATAAGTAGATCCATGAGAACCAGGTGTGAATACATGCATGATATCATCATTTGCCAAAACAGCCGAAACGGGATATACTCCACCCGAGAGGGCTTTACCCAAAATAAGAATATCAGGACGAACGAAGGTCTCAGGTTGACGCTCACAATTTCCTTGGCAAGTGCAGTTTCCACAAACGGCCAAAAGGCTACCTGTACGGGCAATACCCGTTTGAACTTCATCAGCAATGAAGAGCACATTGTGGTCGCGGCAAAGCTCAGCTGCCTTCATGAGGTAGTCATGATCAGGAGTGAAAACTCCTGCTTCACCTTGAATTGGCTCTACCAAGAATCCTGCGATGTTCTTATCGTCTTTAAGTGCTTCTTCAAGCGCATCAATATCGTTGTAAGGAACGTTGATAAAGCCTTCAACTACAAAAGGTCCAAAGTTTCCTCTAGCCACGGGATCATTACTAAAAGATATAATTGTTGTCGTTCTTCCGTGGAAGTTTCCATCGCAAACGATGATCTTGGCAGTATTCTCATCGAGGTTTTTCACCTCATGCGCCCACTTCCGTGCAAGCTTAATAGCTGTCTCTACTGCCTCAGCACCCGAGTTCATCGGAAGTACTTTTTCGAAACCGAAATATTCCGTCACATATTTGGCGTACTCTCCCAACTTGTCACTATGAAAAGCACGAGATGTGAGGGTCAACTTCTCAGCCTGTTCTTTTAATGCTCCGATAATGTGCGGATGGCAGTGGCCTTGATTCACTGCCGAATAAGCAGATAAAAAGTCGTAGTATTTCTTTCCTTCGACGTCCGTAAGGAAAACACCTTCTCCACTTTCCAAAACAACGGGCAACGGATGGTAGTTATGGGCTCCATACTTGTTTTCCATGTCGATGGAAACTTGGCTTTTTGTTTTGTTGTCTACCGTTTGCATATCCGCTGTTTTTAAGTGTTCAAGTTGATTTCGCAAAGGTCAATTAAAAAGACAAATCCGCCAAATAATCCGTTCATTTGCCCACGAAATGAAAGCATACCCCTTCAGAAGAGGTGACGACATTGAGGTCACCATCACCAAGATGGCCTTCGGCGGTCGAGGAATAGCGAAGATAGAAACGGAAAAAGGCGACATCGTTGCCTTTGTACCGAACGCAATAACCGGCCAAAAAGTAAAGTGCAGAATCGTTAAGGTTCGAAAGCGCCATTTGGAAACCAGTCTCATGGAAATTTTGGAGCGATCACCAGCTGAAATCGAGATTCCCTACCAAGCGATCTCGGGAGCTCCTTTCGCCACCTTACCCATCGAAATTCAAGAGAATACAAAAAAAGAAACATCCATCGATCTGCTGCAGCGAATCGGGAAGGTGGAAAATACCCAAGACCTCTTCGACGAGTTTATCTCCTCTCCTCTTCATTGGCATTACCGAAATAAGATGGAGTATAGCTTCGCAGCGATTCGCTTCGACCTGAGAGAGAAAACAGATGTGGACGACTTTGCCCTTGGGTTCAAGCACCGCGGCACCTGGTGGATGGCTGAGAACTTGGACAAAGACAGCGGACTCTTCGACGAGGAGTTCGAAAACTCGCTGAAAAAGATTCGTCAATACTGCGAAGACACTGGTCTTCCGCCTTGGCACCACCCGAGGAAAGAGGGCTTCTTTCGATTCCTTACAGTGCGGAAAAGTCATACGGATCAAGGACTTTTACTGAACTTGGTGACTTCCTCCAAAGGTTTAGAAACATTTGACCTCGATAAATTCAGCACATTCCTCAAGGATTTATTGGGTGACCGTATCCAAGGATTCTTACATACCGTCAACGACGATATCGGCGATCGGGTGCAGCCTTTGGAAGGCGAAAGCAAACTGATCTTCGGCAGAGACTACATTGAAGAAGAGTTGAGCGGATTGAAGTTTAAAATCCAGATGGAGAGCTTCTTCCAAACCAATCCGCGCTCGGCAGAACGGCTTTACGCCAAAGCTATAGACTATCTATCCGAAGAATCAGAGGGAAAGGGATTAATCCTCGACTTGTTCTGTGGAACGGGAACGATCGGGCAACTGGTCGGATCAAAACTCGCGGAAGCGAAGATTTTGGGAGTAGACATTGTCGAAAAGGCGATTGAAGACGCCAAGCGATCCGCTGTCGAAAACGGCGTTTCCAACGTGGACTTTAAAGCTGCAGATGTAGGCAAATTCTTGCTCCACCACCCCGAGTATCGCGGAAAAATTGATGCAGTGATTCTCGACCCGCCACGCGGAGGAATAGCGCCCAAAGCACTGAAGAGAACGATTGAACTCGATGCCAATACCATTGTGTACATCTCTTGCAATCCCGCGACGCTGGCTCGTGATACCGAAACGCTGCAATCTTCGAACTACCACTTGAAGAAATTTGCCTTGGTCGACCAGTTTCCGCATACGGGACATGTTGAAGCAGTTGCTCTGTTTAAAAAGACGGATTGATGAACAACTGGGACGAAAATTACTGGCAAGAGCGCTGGGAAGAAGGGCAAACGGGATGGGACATTGGTTATGCCTCCCCTGCCCTCACGGAATTTGCCAAAGGCTACGATGACAAAAACATCCACATTCTTATTCCTGGTTGTGGGAACGGCTACGAAGCGGAAGAGCTTTATAAAGCAGGATACAAGAACACCTTCGTGATTGACCTGGCCCACGGGGCCTTTGAAAGCTTCAAAAAACGCTTTCCCGAATTTCCCGAGAGCCAGATGATTCTCGGAGATTTCTTCTCATTGGACGGAACGTATGACTTGATTTTGGAACAAACCTTTTTTTGTGCCCTCGATCCATCATTGCGTTCGGCTTACGCCAAAAAGATGAGCGAACTACTCGTACCGGGCGGAACTCTAGCAGGCGTTCTTTTTGACGATATCCTTTTTGCCGATCATCCACCATTCGGTGGTACGAAGGAAGAGTACCTCACCTATTTCGAAGACATCTTTGAAATCAAAACGTTTGAGGCAGCCAGAAACTCCATTGCTCCAAGGAAAGAGAGAGAGTTTTTTATTCAATTGAAAAAGCCGAATTAAGACTCGGGAACGTAAAGCTTCTTAATCGTCTTCACTGGACCCGGGCAATACGATTGGTGGCAAGAAATACAAGCACCTACTAAATTGTTGTAAGCTGACTTTGCTATATCGATGTCTTCTGCAGCGAGAAAAGCATCCAATTGAGATTGGTAGTTTGCCGCCATTCCTTCGAATACAGGGCCTTTTACTTCAGGCTTTGTTGGGGTTGATTCTATCAATGCGTCATAAATAGAAACGGAATCAATTACCATTTCGCCATTGACGATTTGTTTTCGCCAGTTTTTTGCGTCTTTGTGAATCTGCTTCATCAAATTAGCCAGCTCGCTGAATTCAGGTGTCATAATTGCTACCTGCTCCACAGGTGCTTGGGCTGTTTCCTCGGATACCTCAGAACAAGACCAAATAAAGACGAGAATAGTGAGAAGGATGGTAAGTTGTTTCATTTTGAGTAGGTATTAAGACGAAAGTACGAAGTATTAAGAAAGGACTCGAAAAAAGGCAATTGGAATTTGACTCAAATGCCGCATGGAATACTTTATACATTTGTCTAAATACAATTGCTCCGAAAAACTATTTTTGAACAAAGTTTGAAAATGCCACAAGAGAAGACCTTAGTACTCGATCATATCAGAATTCTCCAAAAGTTGCGACGGATCGCCTATCAGATCTATGAGTTCAACTACCGCGAGGAGGAATTGACCATTGTGGCCATTGAAAAAAAAGGAGTTTTTTTGGCTGAGCGCATTATTCCGATACTCAAAGATATCTCAGGGTTTAAAATCAACCTTGTTACGTTGAGCATCAATAAAGAAAATCCCAAAGAAGAACCGACTTGGAATGAGGATGCTTCCGTCTTGAACGGTAAGTCAGTGATTTTGATTGACGATGTACTCAACTCGGGCCGAACACTCATATACGCGGCGAGACACGTATTGGATTACAATGTAAAGAAGCTTACTACTGTAGTGCTCGTTGACCGTCGCCACAGACTCTTCCCTATAAAAGCCGACTTTGTAGGACTCACATTGAGTACTACTCTTCAAGACCACATTGCGGTAGAATTTCAAGAAGGAAACGACAAGGTCTATTTGGAGTGAATCTCTTTCACCAAGTGTTCGAGCTTTTCAGCGTTCACATTGGTTGAGTCAAAGCGAATATGTGCTTTTCTGTAATGCGGCACCCTTTCGGCGAGATGCGTCTTAATAAAATCCTGTCGTTTTTCCTCAGGGAAACCTTCCAATAAAGGACGATCCTCACCCTGAGCAAGTCGGCTGAGAATTTTATCGACAGACATATCCAACCATACTACGACTCCTGAATCTTTCATGCTTTCCATATTTCCGATGGAAGTAGCAGCTCCTCCCCCAGTCGATAAAACGAAAGATTCTTTTCTATTGCAGAAATCCTTTAAAATTCGAGTCTCCACTTCACGAAAGTGCAATTCCCCGCTTTGAACGAATATTTCTTTGATCAGGCGGGAATCCATCCTTACAATCTCCTTGTCTAAATCGTAAAACGGCAGGCGCATTGAATTAGCGATACGCTTGCCAAGTGTGGTTTTACCAACTCCCATATAGCCGATTAGAAAAACCTTTTTCATGCTTTGATTTCTTAAAGCTAATTTCGCAGAAATTTCCCGACTATGCGAGCCGTATCCGTAGAAAATAAGAAAATGGTCGATGAGTTTCATCGCGTCCCCGATATCATCTACGCGAATGATTCAAACTACATTGCCCATATCCGACAGGATATCGAAAAGATTTTCGATCCTGAAAAAAATAAGCTACTCAAGGACGGAAAAGCCATTCGGTGGGTTTTTTACAATGAGGACGGACAAAAAATCGGAAGGCTTGCAGCTTTTGTCAACCCAAAAACGGCCTTCACTGAAAAGCAACCTACGGGAGGTGTTGGTTTTTTTGAGTCAATCAATGACCAAGAAGTAGCAAATTTCATTTTTAATTCGGGGAAAACTTGGCTGGCAGAGCAAGGCATGGAGGCGATGGATGGCCCGGTAAATTTTGGTGAACGCAATCAGTTTTGGGGCTGCCTCACCATGAACTTCACCGATATGAATAGCTACGCCATGAACTACAACCCTGCTTACTATCCCGAACTATTCGAAAACTATGGCTTCCGAACTTACTTCAATCAATACTTGTACACTCGGCCTGTCTACCAGCCGGTAGAGGATGTTTTCGTGAGAAAACTGGAACGCTTGATGGAGAGGGAACAAATCACCGTAAAGAACGCAGTAGGCATGTCTTTGGAAGAAATCGCCGATAATTTCTTGAAAGTCTACAATGGAGCTTGGGGTGGTCACGACAACTTCAAGATGATGGAGAGAAAGCAGGCGCTCAAAATCATGAAATCCATGAAGCCCGTGATGGACAAGCGAATTTTGATATTCACTTTCGATAAAGAGAAAGAGCCCATTGCGTTCTTCATTAATCTGCCCGAGCTTAATGAGATCTTCCGTTACGTCAATGGAAATCTAAACCTTTTCGGAAAATTAAAGTTTTTATACCACAAGTGGAAGGGAACGCCCACCACGATGGTAGGTATTGTGTTTGGCGTGGTTCGCGAATGGCATGGAAAGGGCGCAGAAAGTGCTATGATTCATTGGTCAGGGAAGTATCTCACCGATAATCAACTTTACGATAAGATAGTGATGCAGTGGATCGGCGACTTTAATCCTAAGATGCTAAAAGTGGCAGAAAACCTCAATGCAACGCGATATCGAGAGATGAAAACATACCGCTATCTATTTGATCGTGAGGCAGAATTTGAGCGCTGTCCTATCGTAGAATAGATACCCACAAAATGAAGTTCAAAAAGAGCTTTGTGAGTTAAAAGTAAGCACTTATATTTGCACCCGCTTTTAGCAAAAGATTCCGTAGCTCAGTTGGTAGAGCAACGCCCTTTTAAGGCGTGGGTCCTGGGTTCGAGCCCCAGCGGGATCACAAGAAAACCTGTTCTTTTAGAGCAGGTTTTTTTATACATGAAAGTTTTGTGAGTAACGAAAAGTAGCAGGGGCGAGAAGTTTATCCCGAGCGCAGTCGAGGGGAGCCCCAGCGGGATCACAAGAAAAACCCGAGCTAATGCTCGGGTTTTTTAGTATTCAGTATTTGGTATTGAGTATTGCGACAGATTGACTTGTTAAGACATCCCGGGGCGAGCACTTTGGCTCCGCTCAGCATGAAAAGTTTATCCCGATGTAGGGAATGAATAGCGTGAGGAAGTATCGGGAAGCCCCAGTGGAATAACAGAAAAAGCCCTGACTTTGATCAGGGCTCTTTTAGTATTAAGACAGGCCGACTGAAAACAAGATGGTTGTTCGGCTTTTCAACCGCGAAGGCTACAGCCTTGGCAAAGTCTGATCCTGCCCTTTCTTAATTATGGCCTTGAAGTGTCGTTTATGGCTCTAGAAGTAATTCATGAAGGAATTATTCCAAAACAAAAAGCCGAGCTATTGCTCGGCTTTGTATGGCTCTGTTAAGAGCGAAAAACACGACTATTACTCTACGACTAGTTTCTTAGTCATTCTGAATCCTTCAAAATTGAAGTTCAAGAAATATATGCCCGAGGCATAATCTCCCAATCCCAATTCAATGATCTCTCCTGCCGGTATCTGAATATTCTGATTAATGACTCTTCCTTCTATGTCCATAACCGTAAGACTTCCCATTCCAACCATGTCAGAACCGAACGATATACGAACGAAATCTTGAGTAGGATTAGGGAAAACAGACAGAGATATGCTAGACTCCAAATCTGAAGTGCTCAATGCAATACCATTGACCGTATTGGAAAAGGTGACTTCGGATAAGCCTTCAGAATAAATGGTCTCCACAGCGTAGCGATACACTTCACTTGGGTCAAATCCTTCCCAATTTCCGTCTTCCAGACTCAATTCCGTCAATGGCACGTCATTCAGTTGAACCCAGTTTGTAATATCAGGAAACTCTGATTGCAATCCGCGGTAGACATTGTATGACAGCACCTCACCATTCGAAGGGTTATCACCGTCGTTCAGTGTGTTTAGCCTTACCAAGAAAGAAAAGTTAGGCGCTCCTTCTCCGAAGAACTCAGATAGCAAGACAAAATCCTGCCCGGGATATTTAATCGCAGCGGTATTTGCGATATCAGGCTCTGAAAAATCAATACAAAGTGCATTTGTACTTAGGGGATTGTTTTGCCAATGAATAGCCGCAAACACATCATCATCGACTACCACATTAGGCATATCTATGACATGAACAGAATCAGCAAAAATCAGGAATGGCTCTGAGGTCGCAATAACTTCGCCATCAGCATCAAACAGATCCAAGGTCACCAAACTGGTAGCATTCTCATAGATGTCTGTTCTAAACTCTACATCAGTAATGGTAGTCAATTCATCTATTTCAAAGATATTTCCTAGCCAAACGTTTTCATTCGGCTCGTTAGTATAACTGAAAGAGCAGGTTTCCAAGTCATTTCTGATCAGGAATACATCGCTTTCCTGGGGGTTTTCCCAGATCACTTCATTCGTCTCGAATCCTTCGTTTACAACTACATTGTATGGACTAATCCACAATTGGGTCAAAATGATTTCTCCTAAATCAATAGGCTCATTTCCTGTAGTAAACGTCACCGTTTGAGACTCATAGCCGTAAAAGCTAAAAGTAACTTCATAGTCTGAGTTACTGAAAACGTTTGGCAGGTTGAACGAACCGTCTCCCCCACTCGTTGATTCTGAGCTAGTGTATCCACCGAGAGAAATCGTAACATTTTCAATACCGATTGCCGGAGCATTACTACCGAAAACCACTCCTGTAACTTCTACTTCTATAAGCTCTTCAAGAGTGAAGTCCTGCGTTATTTCAGGCTGATTGACGTCGATGTTGACAACCTCTTCGTCGTAACCAAGAATTTCGGCTGTGAGTTCATACTCGCCATAGGGTAATTCGGGAAATTCATAAAAACCCGAAGCGTCTGTTATGGCAATGAGGGAAGAACCCGTAATACTAATTTCCACTCCTTCAATAGGCTGACTATCAAAATCAGAAACCGTACCTGAAACGACACTGAATTCCACAGTTGGATCTATTACAAATGTTACAACATTATGGTCAGTAAACTCATTGTAAAACTCAATCTCCTCATTGGGGTCAAGACCGAAGACGTCAAATGCGCTCAATGTTCTTATTGGACCGTTGGGAACAAGTTCCATTTCAAATCTTAAAATGGCGGGTGGCCATTCCGGATCGAATTGGTAATGTTGAATAACCAGATTCTCAATCCCGTTGTAGGCAATCGGCATATCAAAAGGAATATACAATTCTTCCATTCCTGGAAGTATCTCCACCGTATCGCTAAATACTAAAGTCATTTCCGAAGTCGGGATGAAGCCCTCTGAAAGATCTTCCAACTCACTTTGTTTTACCCATACCTGGAGAGGCAAAAGCTTAGGCTCCTCCGTTCCCAATAAGTTATGGTAAGGATAAATCATTCCATATACATCACCTGAGTTGGCAAACTCTTCAGCGTAAAACATGGACTGAGAAATATCGTCTTCGCCAAGGGTAAAAGTGCTTCCATTCGCATTAAATGGGAAATTGAGAGCAGCCAAATCAAACTCGCCGATGGTGTTTAACTCCACCGTATTCGGAACCACATACACATCTCTTGCTCTTGAAGAATTATTATCTAGTCTGTCATCAGCTTCAAAATCAATCTCAAAGTGAAGCCTATTCTGACCAATGTTTTCAAAATTGGCCGTCAACGTAAAAACTTCTTCCTGAAATGGCGAAAGAATGGTGCCGGGCTGTGAACCTACAACCAAACCCTCACTATCGACAAGATTAACGGTGTATTGGCTTCCAATAACGAGGGTAGATCCCGTATTCCTAACCGTGCACTGAAACGATTCATCTTGGTTTTGTCTGGCGAGAAAATAAATGTCACCTTCAGCAATGGCGAGATCATTCTCAGGTACATAAATGCTCGCGCTGGAAGTAAAAAGATCAAATTTCGCTTGGCCCGGTGCCTCAGCATATGATGCAATACCGAAACGATAAATCCCTGCAAACTCTGAAATATCATAAGTCAGCTCCTGCCAACTGCCGAAATCAATCACAATCTGGTCAACGACCGTTACGTTTCCATCTAAATCTTTGGCCACAAAAAAATTGTCCGTAGCCAGAAAACCTGCTGTTTCTATGAAAAACTTAAAGACGTCTCCATCTTCAACATCTAAGTAGGGTGTGTACAAAGTATCAGTCGCGATACCGAAGAAATTGCTATCAGGCAGTGCTGAGTAGTAGTAAAACCCTTGAGCCGAGCTACCGAAGTTAAGATTATCTCTCACCCCAAACTCTATTGACCATCCGGGAGGAGGGAAATCGGCGCCTTCGAAGCTCTCCCACAAGGTATCTACCGCCGCATAGGCTAAGTAGCTATCATTTACCGGGTTGATGTCGCCAAGTGCATTGGCAGTAGCAAAAACGGTATTCACTCCTTGCGGAAAATCAAAAGAGCCTATAACCAACTCTGTGCTTTGACCTGCAGGTAGCCCAAGGCTTTCCGTGCTAAAGGGAGCCTGTGAAGCATCATTCACGGCCCAATCAATGGTGAGCGTATCAATAAGGTTAGCACCTGTATTGGTAATCTTAATTCTTACGTCATTCTCTCCCGGAAACGGAACGATACCTTCTGGTCTAACTTGCTCTACGCTTAGGTCTTTGGGATTGGAAATCTCATAGTTAGATGTAAACACATCATTGGCAGGTACCTCGTCGCCGTTGGCAATCATGTTAAATTCAAGAACATAATTGTTAGAAGCGCTAAAATCAAAGCTGCCAAGATTAATATCGGTTTCATCACCGGGCTCCAAGGCCAGAGTGCTCGAACTAAAAGTGGTCTGATCCACTCCATTTACTGTCCATTCGATATCCGCTTCATCTACGATCGTAGTTCCATTATTTTTAATTCGGATAATCACATCCTCCGCATCACCCTGCTCGGCAAAGCCAGTGGGATTGATAACTTCCTGAATTCCCAAATCGGTATACGCGGATGGACTAACCTTAACGTCATCAATGAACCATACATGGAATGTACCTTCATAACGAAAGGCGATGTTTACTTCTTCACCTTCGTATGCTGAGAGGTCTATTATTTGTTCAGTCCACACTTGGGGCAGATCTATTGAAAGAAATACTTCGTCATAAGTAGCAGTGGAAGGATCGGCACCATCAGTAGAGACTAAAACCGAAGCACGATCATAAAACTCAATAGTTTCATTCAGCTCCCAAAAGCTTACCTGGTAATTATCAGCTCCAATAGTGATGGCCGGAGTTACCAACCAGTTGTCGCAATCATCGTTGCTGATACTGGAATAAGCAGAGTGGTTACCGGTGTGGCTCTCGCCTTGCCAGTCATCAATCCATCCATTGCCTGCACCAAGGGTATAAATAGACCAACCCTGAGGAGGCCAAGATTCAAACCCTTCTTCGATTACTTCGAGTTGAGCCATAGCCCCACTGCACATTGCGGTAAGGATGAGGGCTAATATTGATTTCTTAAATATCATAATGTGTTTTTTAAATTCAAGTGTGACTATTGTTTGATGATTTGATCAATGAATAAACCATCACCATTTGATACTTTCAATACGTAAACTCCTGACGGTAAATTCGAGAGGTCCAAAGTTTGATTTCCCGAATTTTGACTTGTCTTAATCAGCATTTGCTGACCGCTAACTGAGTAAACTTCAACTGTAGTATTTCCTTCCAACCCTTCAAGTGAAATATTTACCTGATTTCTGAACGGATTTGGAAATACCGCCAGATTTAAATTGTTTCTTCGATTCTCAACACCTACCGTTGTAATATTAAAACACTCTGAAGTTGATGAACAGTTTTCTGAAGTGATAATCACTGCATACTCACCGTTTGCCTCAGCTGCAAATGTTTGACTGGTCTCCCCTTCTATAGGTTCGTCATCGCTGCAGTCGATCCACTGGTATTCTACTCCCTCGGCAGATGCAGTCAGTACATTGCTATCTTGAGTTACTTCGGTATCGAGCACGATTTCCATTGGATTCTCTGAAACAGACACGCCTTGTCCGCCGCCGATGCACTCGACCGTTACCGATCCGGTGATGGTTTCGTAGCAGTCGAGCGTGATGGTGTAGTTGTACTCTCCGCCCGGTACGTTCTCAAAAAGGTCTCCGAGGATTTGTCCCGTGATGATCGTCTCGTCGTAGCCGTTCGGGCCTGTCATGTTGACTGTAGCTCCTGCAAGGGTGAATGGTGATCCAACAAAAAAGAAAACATTGTTGGAGGTAATCTCAGTTGGGTTCTCGAATACCGATACGCCTTGTCCACCGCCTAAGCATTCTACAGTCACAGATCCTGTGATGGTCTCGTAGCAATCTAGTGTGATGGTGTAGTCATAATCTCCACCAGGTACATTTTCGAAAAGGTCGCCTAAGATCGCTCCCGTTACAATTGATTCGTCGTAGCCATCAGGGCCCGTCAAGTTTATTGTAGCTCCAGCCAAAGTGAACGGTGATCCAACAAAGAAGAATACATTGTTGGATGTGATCTCAGTTGGGTTCTCGAATACAGAAACACCTTGTCCGCCACCGAGGCATTCTACCGTTACCGATCCGGTGATGGTTTCGTAGCAGTCTAGTGTGATGGTGTAGTTGTACTCTCCGCCCGGTACGTTTTCGAAAAGGTCACCGAGTAGTTCGCCTGTTACTATGCTCTCGTCATAGCCGTCAGGCCCCGTCATATTAACCGTAGCTCCAGCAAGGGTAAATGGTGATCCAACGAAGAAGAATACGTTGTTGGAAGTAATCTCTTGTGGGTTTTCGAATACAGAAACACCTTGTCCGCCGCCGAGGCATTCTACTGTTACCGATCCAGTGATGGTTTCGTAGCAGTCAAGCGCGATCGTATAGTCATACTCACCGCCCGGTACGTTCTCGAAAAGGTCACCGAGGATTTGTCCTGTTATAATCGTCTCGTCGTAGCCGTTCGGGCCTGTCATGTTGACTGTAGCTCC